>CAJWZI010000354.1 GCA_913049615.1 uncultured Alphaproteobacteria bacterium
AAAGCTGAAAATTCCATCGGGCTTGGGGTAATCAATGGGTTTGCATTGGTCCTTGGATTTTAAACTTTCGTGATCCACATGAGGATGACGTAAGGTCCAGGGTACCTGGCCGCCCAAGAATTGATCAAAGCCGCCATACAATGTACCCCCAATCAGGCCCCATTTAGCGAAACCCGGACGGAAATTTCGCACGCTGGACAACTCTTTCCAAACCCAGCTATTCCGCAAGGCTTCCGGGTAGCTTTCCAGGACCGGTTCCGGCATCGACAGGCCGGTTTCGTTAGCAGCACGGATCGCCTCGAAAGCAGCTTCGGCTGCCAACATACCGGTCTTAATGGCGTTGTGGCTGCCCTTAATTTTGGGCACATTGATGAAACCGGCGGCGCAGCCAATCAGGGCGCCGCCAGGAAAAACCAAACCGGGTATAGATTGTAACCCGCCCTCGGTCAGTGCCCGGGCACCATATGCGATGCGCTTACCGCCTTCGAGATAGCGTCTGATGTCCGGATGGGTTTTGTAGCGCTGGAATTCATCAAAGGGCGAGAGATGTGGATTTTGATAATCCAGGCCGATCACAAATCCAATGGCGATCTGATTGTTGTCCAGGTGATACAGGAACGATCCGCCATATGTGGCGTTGTCCATAGGCCAGCCCGCAGTGTGGACGACCAAACCCTCCTGGTGCACATTGTCTGGTACCTCCCACAATTCTTTTAGGCCGATGCCATATGTTTGCGGCTGGCAATCTTTTTCAAGGTCAAAGCGTTTGATCAACTGCTTCGATAGGGAACCCCGGCAACCTTCACCAAAAAGTACATAATTACTGTGTAGTTCCATGCCCGGTTCGAACGTGGGTTTCTGCTCGCCATTTGCACCAATTCCCATGACACCGGTCACCACACCCTTGACGCGCCCGTCATTGTGGAACAGCAGTTCTGATGCTGCAAAGCCGGGATAGATTTCCACGCCCATGGCCTCGGCCTGTTCCGCCATCCAGCGACAGACGTTGCCAAGAGAAATGATGTAGTTACCTTTGTTGTGCGACGCCCTGGGCAAAAGAAACGTCGGTAATGGAACTGAATTAACCGCCGTTAGGAACATGAATTTTTCCTTCGTGACGGGAACGTTCAACGGCGCGCCGAGTTCTTTCCAATCCGGGAACAATTCGTCCATGGCGCGTGGTTCCATCACCGCGCCGGACATAATATGGGCGCCGACCTCGGAACCCTTTTCGATGACGCAAACTGACAACTCTGTGCCAGCTCTTTCGGCCAGTTGCATCAGGCGGATTGCGGCTGATAGACCGGATGGCCCGGCGCCGACAATCAACACATCCACTTCCATCGATTCGCGTTCCATGATCACCCAATCTCTTCTTCGTGACTTCTTATGCCGTTGAACCCGTTACTCCGTCAACCAATCGGGGTAGGTGTATTTTGGAACTGGCCCAGGACATGTTATTCTTCCCTCTATGGAGCATACAGGCAATTCAGTCGCGGCGCTGCACTTCTACGTTGATGCTGGCGTGGATGAGACCATAGGTCACGATTCCGTTAGTCGGTTTGCCGAAAGTCGGGCGCCCGCACCGCTGCAGGTGGGAAATGTTGGGTCACACCGGGCGACCCCTCTCTTGCCTGACCAACTGCGTCCCCAGGCCACCACTGAGGCGGAAACATCGGCCAAGGTCTTGGCGTCAGGCGCTGCCGATCTAGCGGCCCTTTTTGCAGCGATGGAAGGTTTTGATGCGTGCCCATTGAAAAAGACCGCCACCAATACGGTGTTTGGCGTTGGTAATCCTGAGGCCACCATCATGCTGGTCGGTGAAGCGCCCGGTGCGGAAGAAGATCGTCGGGGTCAGCCTTTTGTAGGCGTTTCGGGGCAATTGTTAGACCGCATGCTCGCCTCTATCGATTTGGATAGAGAGGCCGTTTTCATCACCAACATGCTGGCCTGGCGGCCGCCGGGCAATCGCAAGCCTACGCCCGAAGAAACTTCCATGTGTCTGCCGTTCATCCGGCGCCAAATTGAATTAATCGCGCCAAGGGTCTTAGTTTTTGTTGGCGGAACGTCGGCAACCACTTTGTTGGACAATCGTGCCGGCATCACCCGCATGCGCGGCCGCTGGTTCGATTATTCTGTTAGGGGCGGTGGATCCGGCGTGGACATTCCTGCCATGCCCATCTTTCATCCGGCCTATCTGTTACGTCAACCGGCCCTGAAACGTATGGCCTGGATTGACTTGCAGGCCATTAAGGCTCGGCTGGAAGAAATCGCTTGATCTCTATATATAGTAGTTTTAAATAAAACGCCTACAATATATTGTGGCATAATTCGTATAACCAACTTGCTGGGCAGCATGCAATGGTCTATTAGCGGAGCATGTTGGAGGATTTATATTATCAAGACCGGAAAATTTCCAGTCTGTTTCGTTTTCTAGGCATAGCCCTGGTTATGAACATAGGCGCACTGGGACCTGGTGTAGCCAATCAGGCATTGTCCCTTGAGCGTACGTCCACCGATGGCAGCCTGTTAGCAGTTGACCGAGATATGGGCCTGCCTAAGATCTTGAGCGAAATTGATGTCGTTCTTTACCGGCGTATCTTTACTCTGCAGGAAACCGGAGAATGGAAGGCCGCCGATCGTTTGATCAAACGCGTAGAGGATGGATTGTTGATGGGACACGTGCAGTTCCAACGTTACATGCATCCGAGGAAGTATCGCTCCCGTTATCGAGAATTGAAGGGTTGGCTGGCACAATACGCCGATCATCCCGGCGCCACGCGGGTTTACAAGTTGGCCCTGCGGCGGCGGCCCAAGAACCATCGGATGCCCAAGGCTCCCGTCGGGCCCAGTAGTATTCATGGTTTTGCCGATTTGGTGCCAGCTGCCGACTATCGCTCACCCAGAAAACGCAGCAAGGCGCAGTGGCGTCGCGTGCGTCAAATTAAGTATCAAATTCGCCGCAATGTAAGCCGTGAAATTCTTACGGTCTCGCAAAAATTTCTAGACCGTAGAGATGTGAAACGTCTATTGGACCCGGCGGAGCAAGATGGCCTGTTAAGCCAGATAGCGGCGGGCTGGTTCTATCGCGGCAATGCAGGGAAAGCCCTGGCAATCGCGGGTCCT
>CAJWZI010000355.1 GCA_913049615.1 uncultured Alphaproteobacteria bacterium
TCCATTTTGCGCAGTTTAATGATTTGACGCATAATTTTTACGTCAAACCCCACCGCCTTGGCCTCAGCGTAAATTTCCCGAATATCAGCCGCCAAGGCTGCCTTTTCATCCTCTAGACGTTCTATCCGTTCGATCAACTGGCGCAATCGCTCTGCCGCAATACCACCTACCTCGACCATACAAATTCACTCCATAAAAAAGATTGTCATTGCCGAACCAGGCGGACCATAACCAAGCCCCTGTACCGGCGCAACTTGCCCCTGTTCCGCCTGCTCCACGGGCACGGATGCTCCCGGCTTTATACGTGCCATCGGTCATGATTACCCGTCCCAACTCAACAAACGAATCAAGATTGTAACGAAAACAATGGTTCTTACGTTGATTTTTTCGTCCCGATTTTGGGTTCTTCTCCCTTGATCAGGCGGCGGATATTTTGGTGGTGACGAATAAACACCAACAATGTCATGAAGGCCGCAAGTTCCATGATCTGCCAGTTGCCAAAATAATAGGCATAACCCGGACCGGCCAAGGCAGCTACCAGCGCGGCGACGGAGGAGTAGCGGAGCAGTTGAGCAACCACCAACCATGTCAGGCAACATAAAGACCCCGACGGCCAATTGATCGCCAACATGACGCCGAGAAATGTGGCTACACCCTTGCCGCCGTTGAATTTCAGCCAAATGGGAAACAGGTGGCCGATGAAGGCGCCACCACCAGCCAGGACTGCCGTATCGGGCCCATACATGCTGGCCAGCAGAACCGCTACCGCCCCCTTGCCACCATCCAGTATAAGTGTCAGGGCCGCCAATCCTTTATTCCCTGCGCGCAGCACATTGGTAGCGCCTATATTACCAGAACCGACCTTTCGTATATCTCCCAGGCCCGCCAAGCGCGTCAGCACCAAGCCAAAAGGAATGGAACCGAGCAAATAGCCGAATGCTGCTGCGACCCAGAATGGCCATAAATACGAGAAATCGCCCAAAGGTGCCGGCATCCGTCAAACCTCGTCGGAACCTGAATATACGACCTTTCCGTCCACAATGGTGCGCCAAGGCCGTCCCTGCACTGGCCGGCCGTGATAGGGCGTATTTTTCGATTTGCTGTGGAATTTATCCTCGTCGATGCGCCATGGCTTGTCCGGATCAAACACCAGCAGGTCGGCAGGTGAGCCAGGTGCTAACTTTCCTCCGCGCAGACGAAGCAATTCAGCCGGACGAGAGGTCATTTTTGCCAGCAAATCAATCAGGCTGATGGCGCCGTTGTGATACAACTCCAACGACAATGGTAGAATTGTCTCCAAGCCAATTATGCCCGTCGCGGCCAATTCAAAAGGCAGACGTTTAGATTCTGCGTCCTGGGGATCATGACAGGAACAGATCACATCGATGGTCCCGTCCGCCAATCCCTGCACCACGGCCTGGCGGTCCATCTCGTCGCGAAGAGGCGGCGCCGTCTTGGCAAAGCTGCGGTATTCCCCCACCGCACCCTCGTTCAGAGCAAAATTATGCACAGCAGCAGCAGCGGTAATCGGCAAACCCTGAGATTTCCCGCGCGCAATGGCCTCAATCGCCTGGGAGGTGGACAGGCAGGCAGCGTGGTAACGGCCACCAGTCATCTCCACCAGGCGCAGGTCCCGTTCCACCATAATGGTTTCTGCCTGTGTGGGTATACCAGGAAGGCCTAAGCGCATAGCAATCTCACCTTGGTTCATCACACCGTTGCTGGCAAGGTTAGGCTCCTCAAGGTACTGGCAAACCAATAGATCAAATGCAGAGGCATAACTGAGAACCCGGCGCAGCACCTGGGCATTGGTTACGGTCCGGTCCGCATCGGTGAAGGCCACGGCGTCCGCCTTAGACAATAGGCCCAATTCCGCCATCTGTTCGCCATGCAGACCCCGTGTAATAGCCGCCATCGGATGAATACGTACCTTGGCCTTATCACGGGCCTGGCGTTTGATGTATTCCACCAATGGCACATCATCGATGACTGGTTCAGTATTTGGCTGCATGATAATGCAAGTCACGCCACCAGCTGCTGCGGCCTCAGAAGCTGAGGCAAGGGTTTCCTTGTGCTCGGCTCCCGGTTCGCCAACAAAGACGCGCATATCGATCAGGCCCGGACACAGGACCCTTCCACCACAATCGACCACCTCGGCACCGTCCGGCACCGCATCATCCGGCTGCAGGTCGGCGATGAGGCCGCCTTCGGTTAAGAGCGTGCCAGGGCCGTCCCAGCCGCTGGCAGGATCAATCAGGCGTGCATTTATGTAGGCGACCCGGTTCATGTCTCGTCAGTATTCGGACCCACGGGGGGCTGGTTACTTGGCCGGCGGGAAAGCAGGTCTAGCACCGCCATGCGCACGGCCACACCCATTTCCACCTGTTCGCGTATCACGCTGCGATTGATGTCATCGGCCAACTCACTATCGATCTCAACACCTCGGTTCATCGGCCCGGGGTGCATGATCAATGCCTCTGGTTTAGCCTTAGCTAGTTTGTCCTGATCCAATCCATAAAAATGGTAATACTCCCGAGTGGACGGCACATAGGCGCCGTTCATGCGCTCGTTTTGTAGACGCAGCATCATGACGATATCGGCCCCTGCCAGGCCTTCTGTCATTTCATGAAATACTTCCACGCCCATACGGTCCATGGCGCCGGGCAACAAGGTAGGTGGCGCTATCGCGCGCACTCTGGCGCCCATGATGCCAAGTAGCAGGATATTCGAGCGTGCAACGCGGCTGTGGAGAATGTCACCGCATATGGCCACTGTCAGACCGTCCAGACGGCCCAGTCGGCGCCGGATAGTCAGAGCGTCCAGTAACGCCTGAGTAGGATGTTCGTGGCTACCATCACCGGCATTGATGACGCTGCAATCCATTTTTTGGCTCAACAGGGCGACGGCACCTGAATGGGGGTGACGCACCACCAGACTGTCGGGATGCATGGCGTTCAGGGTCGCCGCCGTGTCTATCAGGGTCTCGCCCTTTTTTATAGCCGAGGCGGTCGCCGTCATGTTGATAACGTCGGCGCCCAATCGTTTTCCCGCAAGTTCGAATGAAGTTCGAGTGCGTGTCGATGTTTCGAAAAATAGGTTGATCTGGGTGCGTCCA
>CAJWZI010000356.1 GCA_913049615.1 uncultured Alphaproteobacteria bacterium
AAGCGCGGCCATGACTGCTTGCGCCGCAGTGACGCCAGTTAGTTTGTCTGGCAAGATTGTACGGATAAGCCGCGGTCGATCCTTGTCTGAGCCCGCCTGTACAGTGGCTAGCCCTGACAGGGCCTGAATAATTGGGTCGTAGACAGGCTTGTGCGATAATGGGCCGTTTTCACCCCAACCGCTCATGGAGACATAAATCAGGTCAGGTGTAATGGCACGTAGTTCCGGCTCGCTGATCCCTAACCTTTCAACAACGCCAGGGCGAAAATTCTGTATAAAGACGTCTGCCGTGGCAACCAGTTTTTTTAGCGCTTTTTTGCCCTCCTTGTTTTTGACGTCAATCGCGATCGATCGCTTATTGCGGTTGTTGTTGAGAAATACGGCGCGCATATCTTTTGGGCCGTAACCGGCTTGGCGCGTATAATCTGGTCGTTGGGGAGCCTCAACTTTGATGACATCCGCTCCCTGGTCGGCCAACATCATCGTGGCAAAAGGTCCGGCGATAACATTGGTAAAGTCGATAACACGATAGCCGCTTAGCGGTCCTGACATTCAAGTCTCTCCTGGTAGTGCTGCTGGTTACATCCTAGCTTCCGCCAGCAAATCAGCTAACTGTTTGGGGGCGTCGCTATCTTCCATGGCGGCATAGAAACGGGGCAGCCAGGCAGCTGCCAAAGTATTGCCCCGTTCGTCATCTGTCAGAAAAGCGCCGGCTATCAACGGAATTGTGACCAGTTGGCCCGCAGCCTCTCTTTTATAGGCCAACGCGACGTCGTCTCGGGCAAGATCTGAGACGCCGCCTTCGTTTAGGGCCTCGAAATATGTGTCCAGGAAGTCCTCCTGGTTCTTACGGCGAATGGTGGGCATGAGATTGCCATTCAGGAAATAGGCGACGTCGTAGGAGTACGATTGGATCATAAAGGCCTGCCAGTCCAGAAAACGTGGTTTTCCTTTTTGAAACAATATATTACCTAAATGCGTATCCGTGTGGCAAAGGGTCTGGTTAGGATTTTTTGCGGCGAATTCGATTAGCTCGCCATAGGCGCCCCTGGCTTCATCCAAGGCGGAACGCAATTCGACAGGCATGCCGTCGCCAAAACGTTCCAGGAACCCGGGGATCACCTGGTTGGCCATGCCAACCAAAGCCGGCGCCATCACGGCGCTATTGGGGATCCAATCGTGGCCGTCTAGGTTTTTGCGTTGCCAGTATTTAGCGTGCAGGCCGCCCAGGGCGGTCATGATTGCGTGGGCTTCTTCCGCGGTTGCGCCGTCTAGCATAATTTCTGGGTCGTGCGTGCCCAGGTCTTCGATGACGATGGTGAAGGCATCCGCACTATCCGTTATATCCACGTGATAGGGTCTTGGGGGGTTACAGGGATTGTCTTCGGCAAAATTACGATAAAAAGCCACTTCACGCTGAAACAGTGCCAAAGCGGTGCCGAATTCCTTGGTTGCAGCGTCCTTGGGGGCTAGTTTCACTATGAGGCTGCTGGGCGCTGCCGCCGGTTTTTCGTCATATCGTAGACGGACGCGGGCCAACTGGCTGACGAATCCCGCATCCTGGTTCAAATCCTCTCTAGTCAGGTCAACCACTTGGCAATTGGAAATATCAGACTGAGTATTCAGGACCTTGCTGATCCAGCCTGGGTTGATCTCCATAATGTCATCGAGAATGGGTATATCGGTCATTGCACCAGCCTTTTTACAATCCAGCCAGGAAATCAGCCAGGGCCTTGTTGACCTCTTCTGGTTGATCGATATTGACGCCGTGTGCTGCATCGTCCACCCGGATGTTAATGGAACCGGGAATGTGACTGGCCATGTAGTCGGAGCCTGTCAGATAGGGTGTGTCGTTCTCACCCACCAGGACCAGAGTGGGTACGGATATCTCTGGCAAGCTGTTGATAACGCGCGCGTCCACTTGGCTCATGATGCCCCGTGCCGCTAGGGCCAAGCCGGTGGCAGTGTTTTGTATGCTTTCGTTTACCTCTGATGCACCACCTAGGGCGTCTAATCCGCCATCATCCAGGGATTGGGCACGCGCTTCCGCCCGCTCATTCCAGGCTGCACGCGCCTTGTTGCTGCGATAACCGGGGCCGCACCCCTGCAGATACAAGGCCATAACTCGACCAGGATAGCGGACGTTAAAGACCAGGGACATGAAGCCACCAAGAGAATGGCCGCCGATAATGGCGCGCTCAACGCCCAGATGATCCAGCACAGCGGCCATATCGTCGGCTGTGTTGTTTTGGCTATAAAGGCTCAGATCGTCAGGGCATTCGGTCCGGCCATGGCCGCGCATATCCCAGGTGATCAGTCTGTAGCGGTTTCTGAAGTTTTCGACCTGACCGCGCCACATTTCCGTCGAAGCGCCGAACCCGTGGGATAACAGAATTGGTGGGCCGTCGCCGCCGCTATCTTCGAAATATAGGCGAGCGGCACCCTGGTTGATAAGCGGCATTAGGTCTCCTCAAATATTGTTTGTCCCCGGCTTGGAAGCATCGCCTGGCGCGTGAGGACGTATGCATCATGTTAGCGATAGCACCCCGGTCAATCTAGCGTAGCTAGAATATATAATTGCATTCAAGTCGCATCATTTTGGATGTCATTTTAGCATTGGATATTTACGAAATGGTTTACTCGAGTGCTAATCGGTTAATCCCTTCGCCAAACATCGACGGGAACCCAGCATAATCTGAATAATCATTCCGCAGAATACTCGGTCCCTCCTGCAATGGATTTTTACGACCACCTATCACTGGATTTTTTCAAGACCATGAATTGGTTAGACGCTATCAAGTGAAAAAGGTTATCGATGGTTAGTTTTTTGAATTATTACCGAGCTTTAATTCTTGCGCGGTTGATACCAATTCCTTTAAAGCATCGATTTCATCAAAAGTAAGGCTTCTCAAATCGAGGTCCAAATTTAGATTTTCAGTTTTCAAAGAAACATGAGATTGGTCATTAACAACATCAAATAATACTTCGTAAGTTGAAATTGCTTCGGCAAAGCCTTTTACTTCTATTTTTCCGGCATTACTGCATTGAAATTTTTCTTTAACTTGCCAGTATGTATCTTTGGACAAAAGGATCCCATCT
>CAJWZI010000357.1 GCA_913049615.1 uncultured Alphaproteobacteria bacterium
CGCGTGGTTTTATGCGGCCATGGCTATGGATAAACTCCACACCTTTTATTCGGCCTTCGGCCAAAGGTTAGCCACCGGCAATATCGTCCGGGGCGGCAACAGCGTTCAGTGGATAGTCGATGTCCTCGAATGGATGGACGCTGGAAATGATTTTGCAGACGAACTATCACCCCCTGGCCTGGACGACCAACCAGATTGGGAAAAGGACGGGCTCGAGTGGGTGCTATGCAGACAACTGGTTGCCCTAGGGATTAGACGCCTTGCCTCCCGACGGTCTCGACGGCTATGGTTCGTCTATGTTTGCCATTGCCCGCACCCGCCGCGCCGTTTCAACCTGGTAGGTTTTTTCGGCACACAGAATACCGGCTATGGGTGCCTCATCAGTGATCATCGCGGACAAGGAACGATAAAGATGAACGACATGCCGCTCGACAACAAATGGATCGGCCAGCGCACGATACGTCCCGACGGTATCGAGAAAGTTACCGGCTCGGCGCAATACGCAGCCGATTTCACCATGCCCGGCATGGTCTGGGGCATGGTGTTGCGGAGCCCGCACGCCCACGCGCTGATCAAGAAAATCGATACCTCCAAGGCGGCAGAATTGAACGGTGTGCTGGCTGTGATGACTGGTGATGACCTGCCCTTGCTACCTTTGGACGTGCCGATGCCGACAGGTCCGAACGATATTCGCTGGATCGCACGTGGTTGCATGGCCCGGGAAAAAATTCTCTACACGGGCCAGCCAATAGCGGCGGTCGCAGCGACGTCAAAAAGTATAGCCGCGGCCGCGCTGGACTTGATCGAGCTCGACTACGACGTGCTGCCACATGTCATCGACGTCGACGAGGCGATGGCGCCGGGCGCCCCGATTTTGCACGATTGGCTGAAAACCGACGGGGTCGAGGGGCCGAGCAATATTTCTAGCATCATGACGGTCGAAGCCGGCGACGTCGAACAAGGTTTCGCCGAGGCCGATCTGGTGATTGAGCGGGAGTGCAAATCCGCCGCCGTGCATCAAGGCTATATCGAGCCGCAGGCCTGTATCGTCAGTTACAAGCCCAATTCCCAGTCCACAATTTGGAGCAGCAGCCAGGGACAGTTCATGGTCCGAAGCCTGACCGCTACGATCACCGGCATGGCGACCGGCGACATCAAGGCCATCCCGGCTGAAATCGGCGGCGGTTTTGGCGGCAAGACCATCGTCTACCTGGAACCGGTGGCGATGATACTGTCAAAAAAATGCGGCCGGCCGGTCAAAATGCAAAACAGCCGCGAGGAAGTATTCCACAGCACCGGGCCGGCGTCCGGCATGTCCGCGCACCTCAAAGTGGGGGTTACCAAGGACGGCAAGCTGACAGCTGTGGAAGGCGCTTATTACTTCCAAGCTGGTTGCTATCCGGGCTCTCCGGTTGGCCGCGCCTGTCATTTTTCGTTCTCCTGCTACGACATTCCGCATGCCAACGTGAAAGGGGTGGACGTTGTTTCCAACCGCCCGAACGTCACTGCCTATCGGGGGCCCGGCGCGCCGCAAGGCAATTATGTATTCGAAGCGATTCTGGACGAGGTCGCCGATAAACTCGACATGGATCCGTGGGAACTGCGTCTGTGCAACGCCCTGTCCGCGAACAAGCCGACCATTTATGGCGCCAAGATTGGTGAGGCCGGCATTCAGGAATGCATCGCCTCTGTCCGCGATCACCCCAATGCCCAGGCCAAACTGGGGCCGAACCAGGGCCGCGGCATCGCCATCGGCTTTTGGGGCAACGCTCCTGGCGAATCCAGCGCCCAGTTGAACATCAACGAGGATGGCACTGTGTTGGTGATCACCGGGCACCCAGACATCGGCGGCAGCCGTGCCTCGAACGTCAACATCGTGGCAGAGAAACTGGGCATCGACTATCGCAAGGTTAAGGCGCAGATTGGCGACACCAACAATATCGGCATCAGCGCCGTTACCGGCGGCAGCCGGGTGACCTTCGCAAGCGGCATTGTGCTTGACGAGGCCTCTGACCAAATCATCGAAATCTTGATGGCCCGGGCAGCGGGCATTTGGGGCATTGAGGTGGAAGCTGTCGAATGGCGCGATGGCGCGGCGCATCCGGCCGGCTCGAACGCCGGTGAATTTGATCCGCTCAGCCTGCCGGAACTGGCGAAGAAAGCGTTGGCGACCGGCGGGCCGATCACGGCGTCGGTGTCCAAGAATGCGACCGGTCACATGGGCGTGGTCGGCGCCCAAATGGTTGATGTCGAAGTCGATCCGGAAACCGGGCATGTCAAGATTCTGCGCTTCACTGCCAGCCAGGATGTCGGCCGGGCGATCCATCCGGCCTATGTCGAAGGCCAGATCCAGGGCGGTGTCGCCCAGGGCATCGGCTGGGCGTTAAACGAAGAGTTCATCTATGACAAGAACGGCCGCCTGGATAACGCTGGCTTCCTTGACTATCGCATGCCGGTTGCCTCTGATCTGCCGGCGATTGACGCGGTGATGGTCGAAATACCAAATCCCAATCATCCCCATGGGGTGAAGGGCGTCGGCGAAATTCCGCTGGTGCCGTCCCTGGCGGCGATTGCCAATGCGATTGCCCACGCCACGGGCAAACGGCTCTATGAACTGCCGATGTCGCCGCCCAAAGTGCTGGGGGCGCTGAGCGAATAACATCGACTGGATCAGGTCATGTTTTATCGGAGTCGCACGAAGCAACCCGAGAAACATGGCCTGATCTAGGATCAATTATCGAGCAGACCGCTAAAAAAGAACCCTTTTGGGCCACATAGCTTGGGTTTGAGTCTTCTTTGCGCAAAATTTGTCGTTTTGACTTGCCGCCAGCGTTGATCGCGCGGAGTTTTGGTAACAGGCGCATCGTAAGCGATGTCGCCGGTGGTTTCCGTTTCAGCGCCTGACGTCGTCCCCTTCCAGAAAGAATAACGCCCGCCCAAGAACTAGCCGATCCAATCAGCCTATTTGCAGAATTCCGACCAGCTTTCGTTGTGTGCCAGCAGGGCACGCTTGGTTGCCGTGGTCAGCCTATCCTCCTCGGCCACGCTGATTGGCTTTACCCATCCGCAACCGTCCGGTGGCGCGT
>CAJWZI010000358.1 GCA_913049615.1 uncultured Alphaproteobacteria bacterium
AAACCACCGGATTGCCAAGACCGGCTGCCGCCGAATAAAAAATTTTTTCTTTATCTGCGAGGCCCACGGTCATGGCATTGACTAGGATGTTTCCGTTGTAGGCGGCGTTAAAATTTACCTCGCCGCCTACCGTGGGTACGCCCACGCAATTACCATAGCCGCCGATGCCAGCAACCACGCCGGAGACTAGATGCCGGGTTTTGGTGTCGTCAGGGCTACCAAATCGGAGGGCGTTCATATTGGCAATGGGGCGGGCCCCCATGGTGAAGACATCTCGCAGAATACCACCTACCCCAGTGGCCGCGCCCTGATAGGGTTCGATGAAGGAAGGGTGATTATGGCTTTCCATCTTGAAGATGGCGGCTTTGCCGTCGCCGATATCCACTACGCCGGCGTTCTCGCCGGGACCACAGATTACCCAGGGCGCCTCGGTCGGCAAAGTCTTGAGCCAGACCTTGGAGGATTTGTAGGAACAATGTTCTGACCACATTACGGAAAAAATGCCTAATTCAGTAAGGTTTGGCTTGCGGCCCAGCACGTTCTGGATGGTGTGGTATTCATCGTCCGACAGACCATGCTCGGCCACCAGTTCTGGAGTGATGGCCGGAACGCTCTGCAAGCTCATGACAAAGCTGCCACTAAGCTTTGCATCATACCTTGACCATCAGTGCCGCCATGAATTGCATCCGCTGCCCGTTCCGGATGAGGCATCAGACCCAGCACTGTTTTCTGCTTATTGAAGATCCCCGCGATATTTTCCACCGAACCGTTGGGATTGTCGTTGTCATATCGAAAGGCGATCCGTTCCTGGTCCTTTAATTTCGCCAAGGTATCTGGCTGAGCAAAATACTGACCATCGTGATGGGCTACGGGAATACACAGAACCTGATCCTTTACGTAATGATTTGTAAATAGCGTTTGGCTATTTTCAACGCGGATACACACGTTTCGGCAGACAAATTTCAAACCTGCGTTGGGCAGTAATGCGCCTGGTAATAAGCCTGTCTCTGTCAACACCTGAAAACCGTTGCAAATCCCCAAAACTGCCACGCCTTGTTCTGCCCGGGTGATAACTTCCCTCATAATGGGCGAGCGTGCGGACATAGCGCCGCTACGCAAATAATCACCATAGGAAAAACCTCCCGGCAGCACGATCAGGTCAGTCTTGGCCAATTCGCTGTCGCCGTGCCAAACCATCTCTACCGGTTCGCCGATGGCCTGAGATAGAGCAACTTGCACATCGCGATCACAGTTGGATCCGGGAAAAACGATGACGGAAGCTTTCATCAGGGCTTAATCGTCTTCCAATTCGATCGTGTAGTTTTCGATGACGGTGTTGGCCAGCAATTTCTCACACATTTCGGCCACAGCTGCCCGGGCACAACCCGCATCCGTTTCTGTCAATTCCAGCTCAATCAACTTGCCCTGGCGCACCTCAACCACTCCTTCGAAACCCAAATTAGCAAGTGTCAATCCAATGGCTTTGCCCTGGGGATCAAGGACACCGTTCTTGAAAGTTACATGCACCCGTGCTTTCATTGCATCACTGTCGGGCCCTTTAGGTCGTTGGGACCCCCTTCGGGCAGGATGCCCAGGCGCCTGGCTACTTCCTGATAGGCCTCTGCGACACCGCCCAGATCACGGCGAAAGCGGTCCTTATCCAGCTTCTCATTGCTTTTAATATCCCATAGGCGACAGCTATCAGGGCTGATTTCATCCGCTAACACTGTACGGACGTCTTCTTCAGAAAACAGCCGCCCGAATTCAATTTTAAAGTCGACGAGGCGGATGTCTACGGCCGCGAACATACCGTATAGGATGTCGTTAATGCGAAGCGCGAGGGTCATCATGTCATCTATTTCCGCCGGACTGGCCCAGCCAAAAGCAGTGACATGTTCTTCTGAGACAAGTGGGTCGCCCAGATCGTCGGATTTGTAACAGAATTCTACGATGGATCGGGGCAGAGGCGTGCCTTCGGGGATACCGAGCCGCTTCGCTATTGATCCGGCGGATACGTTGCGTACGATTACTTCTACCGGAATTATCTCCACCTCACGGATCAATTGTTCCCGCATGTTTAGGCGGCGGACAAAATGGGTCGGTATTCCGATCTCCCCCAGGCGAAGCATGATGTGTTCCGAGATGCGATTGTTTAATACGCCCTTGCCGGTAATCTGGCCCTTTTTCTCGTTATTGAAGGCCGTTGCGTCGTCCTTGAAATATTGAACCAACGTACCCGGCTCTGGCCCTTCGTAAAGGACTTTTGCTTTGCCTTCGTAGACTTTTCTACGCCTGGCCATGGAAACCTCAACCATATGGGCGGTGGTTTTCCAGGCGTGAAAAAGCCTTCCACCGGAGTTTTCGACGTATAGCCGAATTGGGGCGGTAAAACAACGCGTGTTGCAGCAAGGCTGGTGGCAATTTAATCATATACCCAGATATCCAGTTGCTTCATCCCCGTGCGACGGGTTATGGGTGAGGCAGGTATTGAACAACCAAATGCTGGAGCCCTTAGTTCATGACAACCTTTGACAAGCGTGGAAAATCCTCCGAGGCAAAATACGCCCACGACCAGGAAACCCTTTTCAAGATCGGCGTTCGACGTAACAAATTACTAGGGCAGTGGATGGCCGACCAATTGGGATTGAATGGCGCCGACGCAGAAGCTTACGCTAAGGCCGTGGTCGTCTCGGATTTTGAAAAGCCCGGCGACGAGGACGTGTTTGAGAAGGTCTGGGCCGATGTGCAAAGCAAGGGTCTCGGCCTGACCGAGGACCAGGTGCGCCAGAAAATGCGGGATTTGCTCGAAACCGCGCGGGAGCAGGTGACTTCAGAAGTCTAAACTCCATCATGACAATCGATGACTGGTTTTCTGTAACCTACGACGAGGCGCGCGTTAAGTTTCTAGACGCTGCCAAATCGGCCGGTGCGAAGTTGCAATCATACAACCATCCCCTAAAGGGCCCAGACGGCGGTGATCTGGCCATGGATCTTGCTTATATAGGTCCGGCGGAAGCGGAGCGTGTTGTGGTGTTGTCTTCCGCTACCCACGGTGTCGAAGGTTTTTGCGGTTCGGGCTGCC
>CAJWZI010000359.1 GCA_913049615.1 uncultured Alphaproteobacteria bacterium
TCTGTGGCATCCATAAATACAAAAGGGTCTTCTTTCATGGCATCCAGTCACCTCGGAAAAAATAATGAAAATAGTCTAACAAGGAAAATTCAAATTTGGGTTGTGATTTACTGGCCGGTCACGCGGCCGACAGTCTCACGCTATTTAAGGGTCTCGCCTAATAGGGTCATCGGGCTGGCCATGGGGATGACTGTCCCCACAATCATTGCGATCAACAAATTGCGTTGGTGCATAGCTAATTCTTTGTACTGCAGTGGTCAGGAGCTAAATTAGCAGATTTCTTACACCAAGCGAAATTTGTTCGCTAATCTATCTCGATAATTGAAAGTGCAAACTATTGCCGCAGGGTTTTGCGGTCGACAGCATCAACCAGGCTACTAGCCAAATGGATCAGACGGTCCAGACTGCCGAGTCTCAACACAGCGACTGCGCAAGCCCTGTCTGCATCGTCAATTCTTTCGGTCAAAAGCTCGTTGCATTGGGCACCTGTAACCGATGCCTTCGGACCCACGGCTGGCGGCATGCCTTCACCCCTGTTCAGGGCGCCTTCCAATTGCTCTTCTCGGCGAGCGGATTTCTGACGGTCTTGCCCCACATGCAGATGGGGCAAAATACCCCAGGCCTGAATGGTTCGGCCCGATGGTGTGTAATAAAGCGCTGTGGTTAGCCGTAAGGCGCCAGAATCGTCCATAGGAAAGATCGTTTGAACCGAGCCCTTGCCAAACGACCGCGAGCCAACCAAGATGGCTCGATCGTTTTCCTTTAGTGAGCCAGCGACAATTTCGGCGGCGGAGGCAGTCCCTTCGTTCATCAGCAAAATCACGGTCCGTCCTGACGTCAGGTCGCCGTCATGGGCTGAAAAACTGTCGTTATCGTCCTCCATGCGGCCGCGCACCGAGACGATGGTGCCGCGCTCGAGAAATGTGTCAGAGACCTGGATAGCCTGGCGCAGTAAACCACCGGGATTGTTGCGTAAATCCACTACCAAGCCCAGGCTAGCCGGTCCAAGGGCTGCGTCGATTTTTCGGATTGCCTTGCGCAGGCCAGATTTCGTGCGCCGGTTGAACCCGGAAACTCGGATATAGCCATAGTCCTTTTCCACCGTGTGGCGCACGGCAGGGATCCGAATGGTCGCTCGAACGATCAGGACATCGAACGGTTCCTTTACCTCTGGCCGGATCACTGTCAGCCGGATTGTAGTGCCGACCAGGCCGCGCATCCGGCTGACTGCCTCACGCAGGGTCATGCCCTTGATTGGGGCGCCGTCTACATGACTGATTTTGTCTCCGGCCTGCATACCTGCTCGCTGTGCGGGCGTGTCATCAATTGGTGCAATCACTTTTACCAGGCCGTCATCCATGGTCACTTCCAAACCAAGTCCGGCAAATTTGCCGCTGATCCGAATACGCAATTCGCCGTAACTTTCTGGATCAAGATAGGCGCTGTGCGCGTCCAGAACATTTAGGCCCTTGTTTAGTGCTAGGGACATCCGGCGAAAGGTCCTAACTGGCCCCCCGGTTTGATCATTTTTGGCGCTTTTTTTTGCCTCTCCCCCCGCATCGGCCCTGGCGCTATCATATTCTCGCAGGGCCACCATGGTTTCTTTTAGCAAGCGGGTCGGATCCACCTCCCGTAAATAGCGGCGGCCAATTATGGACAGGGCACGGCGCAACACGGCTATTTCGTCGTCATTCAGGCGAACGCTATGCTCGGCAGCCAGTTCTCTGATCAGATTGCGGGCCGATTTCGCGCTAACGCCATCCGGTACAGCTAGGGCACCAACCAGGATTACGACCATGACCAAAAAGTCAGATCGCGCGCTGAGCATACCCCGCCCGAAATTTTTGATCATTCCCATGATCGTACCAATGTCCCACCTAAATTCGCTTGGCTAGCCAAATCGCTATTTTGGTCCCGGCTTTTACGCTTCGGCTCAACAGTTTGTGTGCAGGTGCTTCCCTTGCGCCATTTTCCAGTGCCGTATCCCGATGACGCAGCTCATCCTCGCGAAACTCGGAAATTATGGCTCGCAATTCCGGCTCGTCTTCACCTAACTGCTCCAGCTGTTGTTGATAGTGTTCCTCGATAACTTCCTCGACAGCCACCGTGACTGCCATGGCGGCTTGCTCTCCCACCAGAGCGCTACCGGTGCCAATGGCATAACCCATCCCTCGCCATAAGGGAGATAATGCGGACGGGCGCACGCCTCTTTTTGTTATAAGTTTTTCGAAGGTTTTTAGATGTTCGGATTCTTGCTGCTCCATCTCCGACAGAAGAGGTGCGCTCACCTGATCCTTGAGAACCGCCATCTGCCCAACGTAGATCGCTTGTGCTCCCAATTCACCGGCGTGATCAACTCGGATCATTCGCGCGACTTCCCGACTTGCAGCCCGATCACCGGGCAGGGTAGCGGGGCGGGTCCGATGGGGCATGGAGAAATTCAGGTTCATGGATTGATTACACCCTTAGTGCAGCTTTGCTGACTAAAGCCGCGTAGATGGCCAAAGCCAATGAGAATAGGACGTTGTAGCCTGCCATGGAAATACCAAACAATGAAAAGGCGATATCATCGCAACGGATTACCGGCGTCGCGGCGATTTGTGCACGGAGGGCGTCCAGAGTTTGTGGTGTGCCACCTGGGCCAGTGCAGCCCTCGGGACCAATCCACCAATGCTGCTCCACACCCACGTGATAGGCAGCGATACCGGAATTAATCGATAGAATCAGAGCTGATAATATAAGTGCCCAGGCCGCGAATGGCCGGGTCGCTGGCATCAGGGTAACTAGGCACAAGGCGATGGCGATTACGTATGGGTAGCGCTGATAGATGCACAGATCGCAGGGCGGCAGGTCAAAGACGTACTGGCCGATGAAAGCAGCGGTAAGGGCCAAGGCCGAAGCCGAGGCGACCAGAACGAGTGTGGTTCGGGAGGCCAGCAATGATTCCATCTTTACAAAACCAGTTTCACCACGGCGAAGCCGCCAATTAATAGCGCAATGAACACCGTGCATAGGATGCCCAGGTAACGTTCAATGAAGTTTTGGATCGATTCACCAAACAAGCCCTCCCGATGCG
>CAJWZI010000360.1 GCA_913049615.1 uncultured Alphaproteobacteria bacterium
CAAATCTTCCAGACTCAGTTGCTCAGACGTGTCGTTCGTCATTCAAATGATCCTCGGAACGGGCGGTCTTGATACGAGGTCTGCTTGCAGGCCGTCCGGTAGGCGGTGATACACGTCTCCACCTCTATGAGCAAGTCATCCCGCCGCATTTTTCAGCAAAGATTCCATTGACACAGACCGAGCGCCAGCTTAGGGCCCTGACCGGATTCTCGTCTTAGAAGAATTGACGTAGGGGGAGGAAAGGTTTGCCACGTGAAATCTGGTCCAGTTCTCAAACACCGCTAGGGCCACTTGCGGTAGCACCTTGCTGCCAGTGATGTTAAGGCTTTGCACTTCCGGCTAGCGAGTAGCGATTAAGGCCTACTCCGCTGCTTGGGAATGATCTTGCGGCAGGCCCGTTCCAAAGCGTAGCAAACGACCAGAGAAAGTATCGGTCTGTTCGTCATCCTTGATGGTAACTTCGCCATTGACCAGGACATAGTGATAGCCCTTGGCCCGCTGTACTCGGCGCCACTCCCCGGCAGGCATGTCATGCACAATTTCGTCGGGCAGAACTTCCAGGTTTTCGTAGTCATAGACAATAATGTCTGCTGGCATGCCCTTGGTCAAAGTGCCCCTACCCTGGAAACCACCAAACTGAGCTGGCAGAGCCGAAAGCCGCCAATGGGCCTCCTCCAGGGAAATCATGCCATTGTCGCGCACGATCTTGACGATAGTTTCAGTGGGGTAGCGGCCAGCGGTCAAGAATTTGGTATGCGCGCCGCCATCGGAAACGCCAAACAGCACATACGGATCGTCGACGATCTCCTTAAGATATTCCAGGTTGCCATTCGGGGGCGCGGCGAAGAAATCGGTTTTCAGGTCCTCTTCAACCGCCATGTCCAGCATCACATCCACCGGGTGCTTACCGGTCTTTTCGGCCACCAGTCCGAGGGAGTGATCCCGCCATTGCTGATTCTTCTCCAATTGCGGACCGACAATTACGATTTCATGGAGAGGTCCCACGGCGGTGCGGGGCATTTTCTCCTGCAGAGCCTGGCGGCGGGCGGGATCAGCCAGCTTGGCCTTGCGCTCTTCAAGCGTGCCGGTAGTGGCCTCGCACCAGGCCTCGATATCGTCAAACAGGTTCCAGTTCTCGAAGGTAAAGGTAAAACCGGCATCAGTAGTCAGCCCCTGACCCACGACGCGGATACCTCTCTCCCGACAACTTTTTAGCCATTTAAGGTTTTCCCGGTGGATCTTCGGCTTGTGGTCAAACGCCTGGATCACGTTCATGATTAGCGGCCGTCCGGAAATCTCGGCCATTTCTTCCATGAAAGCGCGGTCCTTCTTGTTGTCACCTGAGACCAGAAGCATTTGCATGAAACCTTCATTGCGCCGGCGCAACAATTTTGCGAACTCTCGGCAGGTATCGTCATGCATGACGTCCGACGGCATGGCCGTGCCGTCATAATCACGCTGAACGGCGGCCGGGCCTGATGGAATCATGCGTTGAGCCGACCAACCGCAGGCCCCAGCATCCATAGCCTCATTCATCAGACGTACCAGTTCCGCATGTTCTTCGTCTGTGGGTTTGCGTCCGGCCTTGGCATCCTCCAGGCCGAGAACCCAGATAAGGAGGGGGGAGACGGGAACGTATGGTAGCACGTTCATGGCCTTACGCGCCCGATCCACGCTGTCCAGGAATTCCGGGAAAGTAACCCAATCCCAAGGCATGCCCGCCTGCATGGAGGCGAGGGGAATGGCCTCCACCCGGGTCATGGAAAGCATCGACCGCACCCGCTCCTCGGGCCGGACGGGAGCAAATCCGAAACCGCAATTACAGATAACCACGGAAGTGATGCCGTGCCAGCTGGAAATGGTGCAGTAAGGGTCCCAGAACAGTTGTGCGTCATAGTGCGTGTGCAGATCGACAAAGCCCGGCGCCACTATCAGTCCATCCGCGTCAATCACCTCGTCCGCGTCCATTCCGTCGATATGACCGATGTTTGCTATAACGCCATTTTTTATGCCGATATCGCCCTGATAGCGCGGCAGTCGAGTACCATCAATGATCATGCCGTTCTTGATGACGCGATCGTAGCGAGCCATGACAGGAATCCTCATATTTCCAAAATCTGCACAAAAATTCGAATAAATACCTTGGCAAGTCAATATGGCTTTGCTTGTAAGGTATCTTTTTAAGTCATCAAAATCACCCTGAATCGCCCACGGATCCTAGGCCTAGGGCATAACACCCTCGTCTCAATATTTAACGTCGGGGGGTGTGACTTTCACGCCCGGAACAAAACCGAGACCTTGGAGTGGAACATCGCTGGCTACAAACGTCCCTGCTACATCTAACTCGTTTCAAAAAACGTGGCGCTGTCAGGGACCAGCAACCTTCCGAAGGCCGAGTTGCGCGAACCTTACTGGGATGGATATGACAGCGCGGTGAATTAGACTTTGTCGTAGGGCCTTAACAATTCGCGGCTGATTACCACGTTCTGGATTTCTGTCGTGCCATCGATGTAGTTGGCCATGCGGGCACACGCCAGGTGCCGCGCAAGGGGATAATCGTGTTTATAGCCGTCGGCACCCATGGCTTGCATGCAATTGGCCACGCCCTTTTGTGCGGCGCGGGTGGCGAATTTCTTGGCGTGTGCCGCCGGAATGGTGGCCGGCGATCCCGCGTCGATGGCTTCCAATGCCGCATAGGACATCAGACGGGCCGCATGCAAATCCGTGGCCACATCGGCCAATTGCCATTGCAGGCCCTGGAAATCGGCTATCCGCTGGCCAAAAGCGCGACGTTCGGCGCAATTGGCTAGGGCGACCTCGAGGCTCGATGCTATGATGCCGCAACACATTGCGGCTACGTTTGCGCGGGCCAGTTCGATGCCAGCCATGGCTCCCTTAAAGCCTTCGCCAGGCGGCAGTAGGACTTTCGACTCGTCGACATGGCAATCTTCGAAGCGGAAGCCGCCTACGCCGATAGCATGGGCGCCCATCATCCGATACGGCGTTTGCCGGATCACGCCGGGCTGGTCGGCCTCGACCAAAAATGTTGCAATTCCGCGCCAGCCCTTCGAGACG
>CAJWZI010000361.1 GCA_913049615.1 uncultured Alphaproteobacteria bacterium
GGAAACGTCAGCGCGTTTAGAGGGGGTTCCTGCTCGGTCATTCCTTCCAAACCGTCTTGTTCATTTCGAAGTTAGCTTGGCCGGATGACATTCCTATATCGGCAAGGTCGCGTGAGGTGACACGCGCCAGTTCGTTCCGTTCCCGGGTTCTGCGCTGCCATGTTTTCCGCAATGTCTGAAACCGCTGCCAGATAGTGTCTTGGGCCGGAGGTTTGTCACTTATCCAATAATTTCTCATGTGAAAATGGTCGTAAAAAGCCATGATATTGTTCCTCTCTTCCCCACCCCACAAAACCGGCACGTGACCAAGGCGAGGGAGGGAAGTCGCGTCGATCACGTGCCGTGGCACCATGCCTCAGGGGTTAGGAGCCCGACCCTTATCAACGTTATTGCTGCAATTGACAAACGACAATTGTTTCCTGATGATATGATAAAATATCATGTGAGAATTTTGTTATGTCTTATCGCTTGCCTTCTCTGAACGGCCTGCGTGCCTTTGAGGCTGCGGCGCGCCATATGAGTTTCACCCTGGCGGCCGAGGAGTTGAACGTCACCCAAACAGCGGTCAGCCACCAAATTCGCAGGCTGGAAGAGTATTTTTCCAAGCCGTTGTTTATTCGCCGCAATCGCAACCTGGAACTCACGCCGGACGCTGCCGAATATCTCGCGGTTATCAGCAGGGCTTTTGATGGGCTTCGTGCCGGGACGGATAAATTCGTTGAAGAACAGGACAGCGGCATTCTGACTATAACAACGGTGACTTCCTTCGCCGTGAAATGGCTGATCCCAAGACTGGCTGAGTTCCAGGCCCTGCACCCCGATATCGAAGTTCGCATCTCGACTTCCCTGAATATTGTCGACCTACAACATGACGGCATCGACCTCGCTATTCGCTTCGGTGCCGGTGACTGGCCGGGAATGGTGGCGGACCATTTGCTGGAAGAGGACATTTTCCCGGTCTGCAGCCCTGGACTACTGGAAGGTAGACACCCACTGAAAAGCCCGCAGGACCTTGTACATCACACTCTGCTCCACACAACGCAGCGTCCGGACAACTGGCGTCTGTGGCTCACCGCCGCCGGCGTGCCGACCGATCTTGAAGACGAAAACCATATTGACCCGATGAACGGACCAATATTCGACCAATCCCTCATCACCATTCAGGCAGCTGTGGACGGTCTTGGCGTCGCCATCGTCAGCGGTGAGTATGTGGAGCGGGATTTGGAAGAGGGTCGCCTGGTGCGCCCCTTTGACGTGAGTTTACCGACTCAAGCAGCCTATTATCTTGTGAGCCCCAAAGAAACAGCAGAAGCTCCAAAAATCAAAGCGTTCAGAGCGTGGTTGCAGGGTCTCGTATCACAGTAATCATGGGTCCCGTCAATCGCTCTGCAAGCTGGGATATGATGCGTAGCTAGCTAACTGATGCTCGCTTGGTGGTGGTTGATCCCCGTAGCAGTGTCCACGAAACCTGGATCATGTACCGGTGAACAGGCGCAAGGGTCCACGGACCAAGGAGGTCCAGCACTAGTTGCTAACCTCGCTACGGGAAAAGCTGGTGAAGATCGGCGCCAAGGTCATCCGACATGGCCGCTATGTTACCTTCCAAATGAAATGCCATGGATTTTGAGGATATCTGGTGAATGTCGGTTAAATAGGCGCTAGAATCGTCGTGCACACCAGACGAACCACCACGAACCGAAAGGGGAGGCGATGGCCAAGAAGCTAACTAAAGCGCAGATCAAAGACATCAATTTCCAGTACCTGCCGCGTCTCACGGTGAATAACGCGGAGGAGTACCTGCAGAAATCGGCAGCGCGCAGTGCCCGGCTGCGTAAGAAGATCGCCTGCCAAATCGACGTGCCGTACGGGGACACGCCAGGGCAGACGCTCGATATCTTTCCCGCCGCGCGCAAGGGCGCACCGGTGCACGTGTTCATTCACGGTGGCTACTGGCGCGCGCTCGACAAGGACATCTACTCCCACATCGCCGGGCCGATGGTCGCGGCCGGCGCTACCGTGGTGTTGCCCAATTACGATCTCTGCCCGCAGGTGCGCATAACAGACATCGTCCACCAGATGCGGCGCGCGATCGCCTGGGTCTACAAGAACATCGCCAAGCACAACGGCGATCCCAAAAGGATCTACGTATCCGGCCACTCGGCCGGCGGCCACCTCACCGGGATGATGATCTCGACCGACTGGTCGAAGGAGGGCCGCTTGCCGAAAGACCTGATCAAGGGAAGCGCGCCTTTGAGCGGGCTGTTTGACATCGAGCCGCATCGCCACTCGCAACTGCAGCCGGACATCCGACTGACGGCCAAAGAAGCCAAAGCCATGAGCCCGATGTACCTGCCTCCTTTCGCCAAAGGGCCCTCGATCGTCGCCGTGGGCGGCGCCGAGCCGGACCTGTTCCATTGGCAGTCACTCGAATACGCGGCCCGTCTCAGGTTGTACCGGATAAAGGCGGAATACGTACCGACTCCGGGCGACAACCATTTTGGCATCACAGACCGCCTTGGCAACGCCCGGGATCCGTTGACCAAGGCATTGATCGCGCAGATGGGCCTGTAATCGGATCATTCGCAAATCGGCGGCCGAGCGCCGCTCACGGGATTCTGGCCCCTTGAGCGCGCTTATGTTCCTCCTCGGAGCCATAGCGCTAGGGGCCAGATACTTCCCCCGCGGCTAATTCAATGTAATCAACCCCTTATGCTCGGCCGGTTCATTCAGGGCCTCACGCAGGCGCTCATTGGCATGACCTTTGCGATACATTGGTATCCAGTTTGGGAGAGACTGGTCTTTCTGAAATTCAGATTGCAGCCATCACCAGACATTCTGTAATGAAAAGCGAGGTAGGCGGTTATTTGAGCATGAGCCGCAATCTGGCAGAAGAAGCGTATACCTGGTTAAATGCGATGTTATTGCAAAACCGACCAATTATTTGAAAATAAGTCATTGATTTTATTATATTTGAAGCTATTCACGGTAACCGAACCCTTAAGGTAACTAAAACTTCCGGGCGCAACTGAGTGCGAGATGCACAACACCACAACCGTCGTTGCCCATCGAGC
>CAJWZI010000362.1 GCA_913049615.1 uncultured Alphaproteobacteria bacterium
CAGCGGCGCCATGGAATATTCCATCGTCGTCGCTGCGACCGCGTCGGAACCCGCTCCGCTCCAATTCTTGGCACCCTACGCCGGTTGCACCATGGGTGAATATTTCCGTGACAACGGCATGCATGCGGTAATCGTCTATGATGATTTGACCAAGCAGGCCGTGGCCTACCGGCAAATGTCCTTGTTATTGCGCCGCCCGCCTGGGCGCGAAGCCTACCCAGGCGATGTGTTCTATCTACACTCCCGTTTGCTGGAGCGGGCCGCGAAGATGAATGACGACAATGGTCTTGGTTCCCTCACGGCGCTGCCTGTGATCGAGACCCAGGCCAATGATGTCTCGGCCTATATTCCCACTAATGTGATTTCAATCACGGATGGGCAAATATTCTTAGAAACAGATCTGTTTTATAAGGGCGTCCGTCCCGCCATTAACGTCGGTCTGTCGGTGTCCCGCGTGGGTTCCGCCGCACAGGTAAAAGCCATGAAAAAGGTCGCGGGCACTATCAAACTCGACCTGGCTCAATACCGGGAAATGGAAGCTTTTGCTCAATTCGGCTCGGACCTGGATGCCGCGACCCAGAAATTGTTGAACCGTGGCGTGCGCTTGACCGAGCTTTTGAAGCAGGATCAATATGTCCCAATGGCCGTGGAAGATCAGGTTGTTTCGATTTTTTCGGGTGTGCGTGGCTACCTGGATGGCGTAGAAGTGGATCAGATTGGCCGCTTCGAACAGGAATTTCTGAACGATATGCGTGACAACAAACCAGATATTCTGTCTTCTATCAGGGAAACAGGTGACATGTCAGACGACGTGGAAAAAGAATTGAGGGTGCATTTAGAAGAGTTCACCAAAAAGTTCGCGTGAGTTTTCGAAAGAGCTTGCCTGATGGGCGGATAATTTGGGGCGCCTGAATACATGGCCAACCTTAAAGAACTGAAAAACCGGATCACTTCTGTCACCTCGACGCAGAAGATCACCAAGGCCATGCAAATGGTGGCAGCGGCTAAATTGCGTCGCGCGCAAGAGGCGGCGGAAAACTCTCGTCCCTATGCCCAGCGCATGGAACGGATGATCGCCTCCGTTGCCTCTAACCTACCTAGCCTCGATGTAGCCCCCCCAATGGTCGTGGGTAGGGGCAAAGATGACATACATTTATTGGTAGTGGTAACGGCCGAACGGGGCCTTTGTGGGGCCTTTAACACCAATATTGTCCGTACCGTCCGCGCCAAGGCGCGGGAGTTGAAGGAAATCGGAAAGACGGTCAAATTGTTTTGTGTCGGACGCAAAGGGCAAGAAAGCCTGCGCCGTGACATGGAAGACGATATTGTCGAATATATCACACTGCGTGATGTGAAGCAGCTTTCCTTCGCCGATATTCGGCCGGTGGCGGAAAAGATATCGCAAATGTTTGCTGACGACGAATTTGACGTATGCACAGTCTATTTCAACGCCTTCAAGTCCGTTATCAGCCAGGTCGTGACCGATCAGCAATTAATCCCCGTCAAGCTGCCAGACCCAGATGCCGAGGCTGATGAAGATACGGTTGACCTCGGCGGCGCGATTTTTGAGTACGAGCCAGAAGAGAATGATTTACTTGGTGTCTTGGTGCCCCGGAATATCTCCGTACAAATCTACCGCTCGCTGCTGGAAAGCAGCGCCGCTGAACAGGCCGCGCGCATGACTTCCATGGACAACGCGACGCGCAACGCCGGTGATATGATCGATGCGCTGACCCTGACCTACAACCGCACCCGTCAGGCCATCATCACCAAGGAATTGATTGAAATCGTATCCGGTGCCGAGGCACTCTAGCTCCACCTGGATCAAAATAGTCACAGTTAGACCAAGGAAAAATTGAACATGACCAGTAATCTTGTGGGAAAGGTTCACCAAGTCATCGGCGCTGTCGTCGATGTGCGGTTCGGGGACGAACTGCCAGCCATCCTCTCGGCTCTTGAAATCAAACAGGAAGATCGCACCCTGGTCCTGGAAGTCGCTCAACATTTGGGTGAATCGTCTGTGCGAACCATAGCTATGGACACGACGGAAGGCTTGGTCCGTGGCCAGGAAGTGGTTGCGACTGGCGAGGCCATCACCGTACCCGTGGGCGCGGCAACATTAGGCAGGATCATGAACGTAGTAGGCGAGGCCGTGGACGAACGCGGCCCTATCGCCAGGGATGAAACGCGGGGAATCCATCAACCAGCACCGGAATTTATCGAACAATCCACTGAAACGGAGATGCTGGCCACAGGCATCAAAGTAGTTGACCTACTCGCCCCTTATGTGAAGGGCGGCAAGATCGGCTTGTTCGGTGGCGCTGGTGTTGGCAAAACCGTGATTATCATGGAATTAATCAACAACATCGCAAACGCCCACGGCGGGTATTCGGTGTTCGCCGGTGTGGGCGAGCGGACCCGAGAGGGGAACGACCTCTACCACGAAATGATCGAATCTGGCGTGATAAACTTGGACGGTGAGGGCTCTAAGGCCTCGTTGGTATACGGCCAAATGAACGAACCACCCGGCGCCCGAGCCCGTGTCGGTCTAACCGGGCTGACCGTAGCTGAACAGTTCCGTGATGAAGGCCGCGACGTTTTGTTCTTCGTCGACAACATTTTCCGTTTTACACAAGCAGGTTCGGAAGTTTCCGCCCTGTTGGGCCGCATGCCCTCCGCCGTGGGGTATCAGCCCACATTGGCGACAGATATGGGCACCTTGCAGGAGCGCATCACCACCACGACCAAGGGCTCCATCACCTCTGTTCAGGCGATTTATGTACCAGCGGACGACTTGACCGACCCGGCACCGGCGACTTCGTTTGCTCATTTGGATGCAACGACCGTGCTTTCTCGCGCCATTTCGGAAATGGGAATATACCCTGCCGTGGACCCGCTGGATTCTACATCCCGAATTTTGGATCCGCGCATTTTGGGTCAGGAACATTACGATACCGCCCGTGAGGTGCAGGCCATACTGCAACAATACAAGGCTCTGCAGGACATAATTGCAATTCTGGGTATGGACGAACTCTCGGAAGACGACCGCCTTACAGTTTCCCGCGC
>CAJWZI010000363.1 GCA_913049615.1 uncultured Alphaproteobacteria bacterium
AGCATCGCATCAATTTTCATGGCCGTAATCCCTATATGACGCCATTTTCATGGAAACTCATAATTGCATTGTCGTCAAAACCTATTTCCTGCAGCACCTCGTTTGTATGCTGACCTAGTAATGGTCCTGATGATATTCCTTCGGGTTCGCCGTTAGAGGCGTGGAAGCCAGCGCCGACCGCCTTAATCTCGCCATCCATTCCAGGGGGCGCGGGCATCGTCATCATAACGCCGCGATGGTCCAGTTGTGGGAACGCCATCAATTGCTCAATACTGTGGACAGGTGCAACAGGGACCCCTGCGGGGCCAAGGCTGGCAATCCATTCGGCGGTGGTTTTCGTTGCTAATATTTCACCGATTATGAGTTTAATTTCAGCCTTGTATTCCACCCGACCTTCAGTCGTTGCAAAGCGTGGATCCTTTGCGAGGTCTGCCCGCTCAAATGCAGCACACATTTTGGCCGTCATAGCATCTGTAATTACCGTCATCTGAATATGACCATCCTTCGTCGCCCAAGTATCGCCAGTGCCTTGATTGGTGGGGGAGGCGTTGCCCATCCGCTCCGTTGTCAGGCCGGTCATCAGATATCTGGCGATGTTGGGGTTCAACAAGGTCATGGCACAATCCAACATGGCCACATCCAGGTGTTGCCCTACACCCGTGTGGCCGCGGCGGAACAAAGCCGAGGCGATAGCGAAGGCCGCCGTTAGGCCGGTCGGGATATCCACCGACATATAGCCCACCCGCAACGGCCCGCTGTCTGGTGTGCCGGTGACACTCATCATGCCAGAAGCCGCCTGAATTGCGCCGTCATAGGCGGCCTTTCCCGCCATGGGACCCTTTTGACCATAACCGGAAATGGAGCAATAGATGATATCGGGTTTCACTGCGCGGACAGCTTCATAGCCATATCCCAGGCGTTCTATGACCCCGCCTTTGAAATTCTCAATCACCACGTCGGCACCGGCTAGCAGCCGGTGAACGATTGCCTTTGCTTCAGGGTGTTTTAGATCGACGGTGATGCCGCGTTTGTTGGTGTTGACGCCAAGGAATGCTGGCGAAAGTTTAAGGTCCGCCAAATCACTATTGGACATCATGGCACGCATTTGATCGCCTTCGCCGGGTTGTTCAATCTTGATAACGTCAGCCCCAAGCAGAGCTAATTGGCCAGCGGCAAAGGGTCCCGCTAAAACCTGACTGAAATCAATGACACGTATTCCTTCGAATGCTTTTGTCATTTTTTTCACTCCGAAACCCGATCTATGCCAATATTTCATACGTGAAGTTGTAAGAGGCGGCAATGGCGGACGGTGATATTGCGGACTGGTTAACGGAACAGGGCTTGGAAGTGCATGCGAGCTTGTTCGCCGACAACCGTATCGATTTCGATGTCCTTACAGATTTGAGTGAAGCAGATTTGCGGGAGTTGGGTCTGCCGTTAGGGGATCGCAAGCGTTTGATGAAGGCTATCGAGGCCTTGGCCGATATCGGAGATAGCGCGCCTGGAGGTGAGGACGGCGAGCGACGAGAAGTGGCCGTTATGTTTGCCGATATTTCAGGCTTCACCCGGCTAGCAGTAGACCGTGATGCAGAAGAGGTACATCAGCTACTTAACCGGTTCTTTGCGGCGGCGGACGTCGTCGTGCAGAGTTTCGGTGGCTATATCGATAAACATATCGGTGATGCTGTGATGGCGGTTTTTGGTGCGCCCACTGCGCATACTGACGATCCCGAACGGGCGGTAAGGGCAGCATTGGCGGTGCATGATGCCGTGGCCGAGTTGGACCCGCCCCTTCGGGTACACATCGGTGTTGCCGCTGGTCAAGTAGTGGCCTCGCGTACGGGCAGCGCTGCGCATTTGGAATACACGGTTACCGGAGATACGGTGAACCTGGCATCTCGACTGACGGATTTGGCCAAGGCCGGAGAGACCCTGGTATCCGATGCGGTTCAGTCCGCCCTGCAGGGACGTTTGACTGGTGAGACCCTTGGCGAACAATCAGTGCCCGGTATTCCGGATCCGGTTTCCGTATGGCGGGCCGATGGACTAACCGAAGCGCCGACATTTGCAACCGGTTTACTTGTTGGCCGCAGACAGCAGGTTGAAATTTTTACGACCACTCTTGAAGACAGCATTACAAACGGCAATGGTCAAACTTATTTAATCCGCGGCGACGCGGGCATCGGAAAATCCCGAATTGTGCAGGAATTTCAACGTCTGGCGGTGGATCGAGGCATACAATGGCATAGCAGTCAGGCGCTAGATTTTGGTGTGGGTGAGGGACAGGACGCCATAAGCATGCTGTTGCGAAGTCTGCTCGGATTGGCGCTGGATGCGGGTGTAAACCAAAGTATCGCCGCCGCCGAAATGGCGGTCGAAACGGCACTGATTAAATCTGAGCAGCAAATACACCTAAATGATCTGCTGAACTTGCCGCAAAATCCGCAGGAACGCGTGTTCTATGACGCCATGGACAATGAACAACGTAGCCGCGGGAGGGTAGAGACCGTAGTAGATTTAGTCATTGGATTATCCGCACGGGCGCCACAATTGTTGTGCATTGAGGATTTACACTGGTCGGGGCCAAGTATGTTGGTCTATTGGACCGGTTTGGCTAGCGTTACGGAAAAACATCCCGTCAGCCTTTTGTTAACTTCGCGGATACAAGGGGATCCGTTTAACGATGCCTGGCGCGCCGGCATTGGTGATGTCCCATTACAACGCCTGGACTTGGATCCTTTAACAGTGGATGAAGCGACGGAACTGGCAGACCTTGTGGGCAACGTCGACAAGGCCTATGCGGTGGCTTGCATTGAGCGTTCGGGTGGCAATCCTTTTTTTCTGGAGCAATTGTTACGAAACACTAAAAGTGGTGAAGGGCAGGATATTCCTGGTTCCGTGCAAAGCGTCGTGCAATCCCGTATCGACGGCTTGTCTCCGGGGGATCGGACTGCCTTGCAAGCCGCATCTATTCTGGGACAGTATTTCCCACTTGATGCCGTTCGTTTCGTTATGAATAACGAATTTTACGAACCGGATTATCTAATACGCTATCAC
>CAJWZI010000364.1 GCA_913049615.1 uncultured Alphaproteobacteria bacterium
ACAGGGCCTCACGGTAGGTGGGGCCCATGCGAGCGAGACCCTTGAGATAAATTGGGGCTTCCATATGTACGAAAGGCAACGGCACAAGTTCGGTGAAGCCTCCCGTCCGGGATTGAAGCTCGCGCAGGCGCAGAAGATGTCGTGCCCAGTGAACGGGTTGATCTACATGCCCAAACATAATCGTCGCCGTAGTGCGGAAACCCACACCGTGGGCTGTTTCCATAACTTCTAACCATTGCTTAACGGTGAGCTTGTCCGGGCAGAGAACTTTACGCACCTCTTCATCGAGTACTTCCGCTGCGGTGCCCGGCAAGGAATTTAAGCCCGCATCTTGCAGTTTTTCTAAAAATGTACGCAGCGGAATGTCTAAAGTTTGTGCACCCTGATAAACCTCCAGGGGTGAGAAAGCATGAATATGCATCTCAGGCGCGGCATCCTTTACTGCGGCAAGAATGTCCAAATACGTTTGCCCCGTGTACTCAGGATGAATGCCACCCTGCATGCAAACTTCCGTTGCGCCCCGAGCCCAGGCTTCTCCAGCTCGGCGGCCAATCTCCTCAAGAGAAAGGTCATACGGGCGCCCCCGCAGATTTTCACTCAGCTTGCCTTTCGAGAAGGCGCAGAATTGGCATTTGAAATAGCAGATGTTGGTATAGTTGATATTGCGCACAACGACGTAAGACACATCGTCCCCATTGACTTTGCGGCGCAATTCGTCGGCCGCTCGGCAGACCAGGTCTACTTCCCCGCCCCGAGCCTGAAATAGGCGGGTTACTTCCGCTTCGTTCAAATCACCGCCATCAGATGTCCGGATTAGCAAATTGTTGAGTTCCGGCACATGAGGTAACGCAGATTTCAAGGTCTCTGGCGGCGCCATCTGGATTCCCGGAGACCAGGTATCCGTTCTCGCTAACCCGGATGCGTCGATCCGGTTTAGGACTACCGGAACGAAACCGGGATCCAACCAACGTTGTGCCTGCAGTGCATAGTTTGGGTAAATCGCTAGCCGTTCGACAAGATGCTTACCGCCCTTCTCCGTGTCATCGGCTAATTGCCTGAGGTGCGGCCAAGGCGCTTCTGGATTTACATGATCCGGCGTCACGGGGGAAACGCCGCCCCAATCATTGATGCCTGCGTCGATAAGGCTGGATGAATCTTTTGGGCTTAGGTTCGGCGGTGCCTGAATATGCATCTCCGATCCAAATATTAGTCGCGCAGCCGCGATGCTCCAGCGTAATTCGTTGATGGGTGCATCCGGCCAGTCGGCCATGCGGGTATCATCCTTGGCCCGGAAATTCTGAACAATGATTTCCTGAATATGGCTAAAACGTTCATGTAATTCACGCAAAGCCAGCAGGGCTTCTATCCGTTCCTCACGGGTCTCGCCAATCCCAATTAAGATACCCGTAGTAAATGGGATCGCCAGCTTACCCGCAGCCTCAATGGTGGCCAGTCGCACGGCGGGATCCTTGTCGGGGGAACCATGATGGCAACCACCCTTCTCCAAAAGCCGGGACGAAATACTCTCCAGCATAATACCTTGGGAAACGGAGACCTCACGCAGTGACGCCAATTCTGCCTCGCTCATTACGCCCGGGTTCAGGTGTGGCAAAAGACCCGTCTCCTCAAACACCAGCAGCGCCATGGCCCGCAAATAGGAAATTGTGGAATCATGGCCCATTTTTGCCAATTCTTCCCGCGCCACACGGTATCTCAGCTCCGGTTTGTCGCCTAAGGTAAATAACGCTTCTTTACAGCCCGCCTCAGCTCCGGACCGGGCTACAGCCAAAACTTCATCCGGGCTCATATAGGCTGCCTGTCCCTTGCGGGGTGGGTGAGCGAAAGTACAATAGTGACAAACATCCCGGCATAATTGGGTCAGTGGAATAAATACCTTGCGGGAATAACTAACCATCCGACCATGCGACCGGTCCCGTAATTCCGACGCCACCTTTTGCAATCCATCCAGGTCCGTCATAGTTGCTAGGGCCAGGGCTTGATCCCTTGATGGCCGCCGATCTGGCCAAGCTTTGATGTCCGCAATGGATGTCATCTATACAAAAACCCCTTAGTCACTCAGAATTCGGGCTGATATCCCCGAAGCTTGAAGGTACTGTAAACTGCTGCAGTTATTTTGCCCCATACAAAACAGCCGCAGATCGTCCGGCGTGTCAATATCCAAGGCGAATCCATCTAGCTCCAGCACTACAGGTTTCACCCCCAAATCCTCCAGAATTTGGCAATGGCGGCGGAAACTATCAGGCCCAAATGCTGGCTCTATCAAATCAGGCGGCCACAGCGCCAAGCAATTAGTGCCGTCAAAATCGCGGGAAGGCACAACACAAGCTCCAGGAATATTCTCCGGCAACGCTGCTATCCGTTTAACCTCGTCACGGCTGATGAGAGGCACATCACCCGGCACATGCATCATGGCAGTCACTCCTTCGGATGCTAGCATCTCACCGGCCTGTTGAACCGCGGCACTGTATCCGCCATTACCTTTTTCTAGCATGACCCGGGCGCCTAACCAACGTGCGGCATTCAAGGTAGCGTCATCCCGACTAATCACTAATATTCCTTCCAGGTCGTCCAGAGCCGCCAGGACATCGCGCAACATGTGCTCGGCCAAACTGCCCCGCTCGTGCGCCGACAACGCTTCTGCTAGACGTTGTTTTGGCGCTTCAAAACCCTTAATTGGCACCACTGCCCACATCAGCCACACAACACCCTTGCAAACGACATGACTTCGCGAGCCAGATCAATGCGGTCATCCAGACTTTGCATTACTGTCTTGGTTACAAAGGGCTGTATTCCCAAATCCCTGACGGCATCTTTCTGGATTCGATCTTTTTTGTCCAAAACGAAGCCGTCCAATAGATCACCGTAGTGTTCCGCGACGGCCAGTGCAGTATTTGGCATACCCAGTTCAGCCATCATTTTGGCCGCCGGCCCCTTGATGGCCATACCCGCGACGATCGGCGAGACGGCAATCACCGGCGCAGTGGCTGCGCGCAAGGCCTCAGAAACACCAGACAGCTTCAGGAT
>CAJWZI010000365.1 GCA_913049615.1 uncultured Alphaproteobacteria bacterium
GTGGTTGCCGCCGGGTTACTGGGTGATGGAACCCGGCTGGAGAAATCTCTTCGAGAACATACCGACGGTGCAATTCAATCACCGAGTATTGGGTAGCGCGAGCTTCCTTGGATTGATGGCCTTCGTTGGGTTTGCTTGGAGGCGCAGTTCGAGCGGTTATTACCGATGGTTGCTTGGCATCCTGGGCTGTGCGGCGACAGTGCAGATCGGTCTTGGAATCGCCACGTTGTTGCTGCACGTTCCGATCATCCTCGCGGCCTTGCACCAGGCGAATGCGCTGCTCTTGGTAACAGTTAGCCTGTGTGTTGCGTTCAGCGGTAGGCGGTGGGGAGATGATGGCGAGAAGGCGATTCTCTGACACGCTGAGGTGTTAACCCGTGAGTTTCTCCTTCACCAATGCACTCACCTGGCCCATATCTGCGCGCCCTTGAAGCTGCGCCTTGAGTTGCCCCATGACTTTCCCCATGTCCCGCAACCCGCTGGCGCCGAGTTCTGAAATAGCAGCGTCCACAGATTCGGTGATTGCTGCCTCATCGAGTTGCTGAGGGAGGTATTGTTGGAGTACCAAGATCAACGACAGCTCTTTTTCTACCAGGTCATTCCGTTGTCCACTCTCAAATTGCGTTATGGCATCGCGGCTTTGCTTGATCATTTTCTGGATAATGCCAAGCACACCTTCGTCGTCCAGTGTTTCGCGTTCGTCAACTTCACGGCGTTGCAGAGCAGCCCGTAGCAGGCGGATCGCGTTCAGGCGAGTGCTGTCTTTTTCACGCATGGCCGATTGCATGTCGGCCATGATTAACTCTTTTAATGCCACAGGGGGTGTGGTCAAGAGTACTGCTTCAAGATTTGGCGCGTCAGTAGGCGCGAACCCGTCGGGGGTCCTGTTTAGCAGCGCGTTTTTTTTCTCGCTTTACAGCCGCCGCACCATCGCGCTTGCGGACGGTGGTAGGTTTCTCGTAATGCTCACGCCGGCGGGATTCGGTAAAAACGCCGGCTTTTTCACAGGCACGACGGAACCGGCGCAAATTAACGTCGAATGGTTCGTCTCGCCTTACTTTTACATTGGGCATAGGATATTGTCGCCCGCTTTCGGCGGTTTATGACATAAGGGCCGGCGATTCTACCTGTTTTTGGCCAAAGAGCACACCCTAGAAACCACTGAATGGATAAGGGAAGCTATCATGCAATACCATCGTTTCATCGGTTCTGGCGATCGGGATAACGCACATTGATCATTCTTGGCATTGAGACGTCCTGTGATGACACGGGGGTCGCGGTCTATGACACCGACGCGGGTCTTCGGGCGCATGCGCTGGCATCCCAAGTTGCACTGCATCAACCCTACGGCGGGGTCGTACCGGAATTGGCTGCGCGAGATCACATACAAACCCTTCGTCCGTTGATTGCCGAGGTGCTGATGTGCGGGAAAGTAGAGCCGGCGGAGATCACCGGGGTGGCCTACACAGCCGGGCCCGGCCTCGCAGGAGCGCTGCTGGTTGGGGCATCACTGGGGCGAAGTCTGGCTTGGGCGTGGAATGTGCCGGCCATTGGTATTCATCATATGGAGGGGCACTTGCTTTCTCCCATGCTGGAACCGAATCGGCCCGAGTTCCCATTTCTTGCTTTGCTTGTTTCGGGTGGGCACACGATGCTGGTCGACGTGGCGGGCGTTGGGCGTTACGACATCCTGGGAAGCACCCTTGACGATGCGATCGGTGAAGCCTTTGATAAGACCGCAAAACTTCTTGGTCTGGAGTATCCTGGAGGTCCTGCGATCGCAAAGGCGGCGGAGCACGGCAATCCACGCCGATTTCGTTTTCCGCGGCCGATGACGGATCGACCCGGCCTCGATTTTAGTTTCAGTGGCTTGAAGACCTATGCCCGCAACACCGTGGCGCAATGTGATCTGGATGATCAATTGGTTGCCGATGTGGCCTGGGCGTTCCAGGACGCCGCCATTGACACCCTAGTGATTAAGTGTCGTCGTGCGTTGGAGGTTACCGGGCACGATCGATTAGTGATTGCAGGGGGGGTGGGCGCTAACAGCGAGCTTCGTCGACGGATGGCGGATGTTGCGACGACGCGCTCAATCTCGGTTTTTTATCCACGACCGGAGCTGTGTACCGACAACGGTGCCATGATTGCTCACGCCGGTGGGTTGCGTCTGAAAGCCATGGCCAAAGACAACCTGGACTTTACCGTTCGTCCGCGGTGGTCATTAGCAGACTTGCCGGCTATTTCGATTCCATAAGATACGACGCGTTGGCTGCCAGCGTAAATAGCAAGGCTGAGCGAATGACTAGTTTCCCATCCATATCACGGCGTTATTTGTCTTTGCGTCTAGGGGATTCCTCAATCTCATTAGTTCTTCTCCTACTGATTATTGTGGTGCTTGGGCTTTCGGATACCGTACCGCGTTGGCTTGACTTGACGATTGATGGTTCTGTCGCAACTGCAATTTTTATCTGTTTAGGGTTTGTTGGATATTTCCTAGAGTGCAGATTGAGACATGGTCAGCTGAAAATAGTGTTATGGGCGGGCTTAGCTGTGATCAGCCTGTTACTTCTATGGTCCCTGGTCGAGAGTTGGAATCATATTTTTATGCAATTCGACTCCGGAAGTTATATTCGAAACGCAGGTTTTCGAGCGCCGTTGTATCCGTGGTTCATTGACCTCCTGACGTTGGGCCAAGATTTACGGACACCCGGCAGTTTCTATCACGGCCCTATCGGGCAATTAATCACTAACGGCGAGGACAGTCCGTTGATATGGCCAGTCCGGATGCAGAAAGTGATTCTGTATGCGGCATTCGTGACGGTACTTTGGGCTTCATCAAGGTGGACGGGACCGTTTATGTCCGTACTGTTGGGCATCGTAATTTTGTCCGGTGATTTTCTCAGTGAGGAACAGAGTCAGTTAATGACAGAGCCTCTTACACAGGCATTGGTGCTATTTTCCCTTGCCACATACTGTCAATTTGTTTTGGATAAGCAATTGAAGTACTTGTTAATTCTAGGCATTCTCTTCATCTGGC
>CAJWZI010000366.1 GCA_913049615.1 uncultured Alphaproteobacteria bacterium
CCTGCGCCTTTGGAGCCCATGATGATGACAAGAAATACGCCGCTGAGGGGTCCTACGCTGATTTGATGCTAAGCGGTGTCACCACCCTGGTGGATGTGACGTTTCCCTACCCCGGCTGGGTTAACGTGATGGAAAAGAGTGCCCCAATCCTGGATGACACTCGGGCGAGGAAAGGAGTGGATGTGATTTTGGATGGATCGCTTGCAACTTGCCTTGCCGACCTGTTTAGTGCGTTTGACCGACAGCCAAAGTAATGTCTTTCTGGGGAAGCGTAATGAACAAACAACTTGGTAGCATCGACCGGATCGCCGAATGGGCCGAAGATTTGACAGAGATCCGCCGGGATATTCATGCGCATCCGGAACTTGGGTTCGAAGAAAACCGGACTTCGGATATCGTAGCCGAGAAGCTGGCTGAATACGGCTGCGAAGTGCATCGGGGCCTGGGCAAAACTGGTGTGGTGGGGACCCTCCGGGTTGGCAACTCAACCCGGTCGGTGGGTTTGCGGGCGGATATGGATGCCCTGCCGATTCTGGAAGCAAACACCTTCGGCTACCGCTCCAATTATGAAGGAAAAATGCACGCTTGCGGGCATGACGGGCACACGACCATGCTGTTGGGGGCGGCTCGCTATTTGGCAGAAACAATGAATTTCGACGGTCAAGTACACTTTATCTTTCAACCGGCCGAGGAGGGTATCGGTGGCGCCAAGGCGATGATTGAGGACGGTTTGTTTGAACAGTTCCCATGCGATGTCATTTTCGGTATGCACAATCGACCAAACTTGGATGTCGGGAAATTCGCGGTGCGGCCCGGACCGATGATGGCAGGAGGTGGGTTTTTTGATATTCATATCGAGGGGATCGGTGCTCATGGAGCCCGACCGGAAGTGGGCGTCGACCCGGTGATCGTCGCAGCTCAAATGGTTACGGCGCTTCAGACCATCGTCTCTAGAAATCTTTATTCACAAGAACAGGCGGTGTTATCAATCACACAAATTCATGCCGGTAATGCCTACAACGTAATTCCCCAGACCGCCCACCTGGCGGGCACGGTGCGAACATTCTCGGAAAAAACCATGGAGACGGTAGAAAAGAACATGGGCCGTATTGTTAAGAATGTAGCGGCAAGTTTTGGGGCCTCGGCAACATTTGATTTCCGCTATCTTTTCGCACCCACCGTAAACACGCCTGGCGAAGCGGAATTTGTGTCTGATGTCGTGGCGGGGCTTGTGGGGGAAGAAAACGTAGATCGTCATGGGCCCTTGATCATGGCATCGGAGGATTTTTCTTGGATGCTTCGCGAGGTGCAGGGTGCCTATTTCAATATCGGCAACGGCGGCCCGGAAGGCAACTGCGAAGTGCACAACCCCGGTTATGACTTCAATGACGATGCACTGACGTTGGGCGCCTCCGCTTTCGTCAAAATAGTAGAGACCCGCTTGGTGCGCGAGATTTGATCCTAAAGCTGATTATGGGCGCCGTTGCAGAATGGCTGACCGTCGTTTTGCTTGCAACCACACAGGGCGTATGATCTGGCCTTGTTCACTTTGAATTTAACCGGGGTGAAGTCGGAACCCTTGTGGCTGCCGTCGCAGAACGGCTGTCTGCTACTCTTGCCACAACTGCACCAGAAATAATCTTTGTTTTCTTCGAGATCGGTCATGAAAGGTAATTTTTGGGCGATAACCGCGTCTGACATGAACAAGACTCCTGCTTTAATTTCTAATGCGGGCAACAATCTAGGTTGTCTGTAAACTGAAAACAACACACGGCCTCCGAAACGGTTTGTTTCCCAGCGCCTACATTCGATGCACTATCACAGTGCGGTTTCTAGAACAGAAATCAAACGCTTTATATCCGCATCGTTGTTATAGAGATGCGGCGTGACACGCATAGATTGGCCGCGCATGGAAACAAACACATTCTTTTGTGCTAACCGTTCAGGCAGGCTGGTGGGAACTTTGCCGGGAAATCCTAAACCCAGGAAATGCCCGGCCCGATCTCCAGGGGCTAAAGCACTCAGTCCCAAGGGTGCTGCCCGTTCGGCAATCCGGTCGGTCATGTCGGTCAGCGTAGTTTGGATGTTGTCGACGCCCCATTCCAGCAACTGTTCCAATGCCGCCACGGCCATAGGCAGGGCGGAGAAATTTGCGGCCTCACCCATATCAAAACGGCGCGCGCCGGGCTGGAAATCCATTTTATAGTCCACCAGGCGCGCAAAATCCTCGCTGCCCTGGCGGGCAATCCAGTTGTGTTCCAACGGTCGGCCGTCGTGGTGCTGGGGCGCCACATAGAGGAATCCCAGGGTATATGGGCCCATCATCCATTTGTATCCTGCCGCTACGGCAAAATCGGGTTGAATGCTCTGTACGTCTAAAGGTAAGGCGCCGATGGACTGCGTCAGATCCAACACCAGCGCCGTGCCGTTTTCGTGGCATCGCTGGCTTACTGCCTCTAGGTCAATCAGACTGCCGTCGGTCCAATGGCAATGTGGCACGGCAGCGATGGCTGTTTCCGAGGTGATGGCACCCAGAATGCGGGTCGTCCAGCCATCATTGCCACCCTTGTAGATAGTTTCTACCTCCGCCTCCCGCTCCTTGGCAAGTTCGCGCCAGGGATAAACGTTGGAAGGGAATTGATCCTGCAACACGAGCAGTTTTTGGCCCTTCGAAACGGGTAGGTTCTGCGCTGCGGTGGCTGTGCCGTAGCTACAGGCTGGGACAATCGCGATGTTGTCCGCCGTGGCATTAATCAGTTTTGCAAATAGCGCCCGTGCCCGCTCCGGCGTGGCAAAAAAATCAGGTGGCGTAATCCGCCACGGTTGAGCCTTTCGGGCAACTCCTTCCTGGCCGGCGGACACGACGTTTTTCAACAATGGCGACATGTAGGCGCAATTGAAATAGGCGATATCTTCGGGGATATCAAAAAGGTAGCGTTGGCAGGGTATCATGGTGGTATTCCGCAATTCAGAGAATATGGCCGCATCTGAAACCGACCCCAGATATGAAGTCAATCG
>CAJWZI010000367.1 GCA_913049615.1 uncultured Alphaproteobacteria bacterium
TAAGCTCCTGGTCAGGATTATTCAGGTTTGGGGAGGGACTGCGAAGCGGTCTGAGCGACATGGCAACACCGAATATGACAACGTCCAATGTAACATTATCAGCGGAGACGGCGGAAACCATCTATACCACCATGCGCCGTATTAGGGCCTTTGAAGAAAAGACCAAGACGCTGTTTGAACAGGGCGCTGTAAAAGGCACGGCGCATAGCTATATCGGTGAAGAGGCCGTTGCCGCTGCCGTTTCCGCTAACCTGCGTGATGATGACTACATGGCCTCCAATCACCGGGGCCACGGCCACTGTATCGCCAAGGGTGCAGATCAGAGCCTGATGATGGCTGAATTGATGGGCCGGGAAAACGGCTATTGCGGGGGCCTGGGGGGCTCCATGCATATCGCCGATTTGAGCCTGGGCATCCTGGGTGCTAACGGCGTCGTCGGGGCTACGATGCCTCTTGCAACCGGGGCCGCCCTCGCCATCAAGTTGCGTGGTGGCGATCAGGTGGTGGTGGCATTTTTTGGTGATGGCGCTTCAAACCAGGGCACTTTCCATGAATGCTGTAATTTGGCCAGTATTTGGAAATTGCCAATCCTGTTTGTTTGCGAGAACAATCAATATGCCCTGACAACGTCTTACCGGGACACGACCTCAGCGGCGCAAATTTCTGATCGAGCCGGTGGCTATTCCATGCCGGGTGTGACCATTGATGGGAACGATGCGGGTGAGGTCTATGCGGTTGTCGGCGAGGCAGTGGAACGCGCCAGACAGGGCGAAGGGCCAAGCCTGATCGAATGCATGACCTACCGCTGGGGCCAGCATTCCATGCGGGCTAATCTGCGCGATCCTCGTCCCAAGGAGGAATATGACGCCTGGATCGCTCGTGATCCCATCAAATTATTGGAAGAGCGAATGCGGGCGGAAAAAACCGTGCCGCGGAAACGGATAAACGAAATAGGCAAAGAAGTCATCCAGGACCTGGAAAACGCCGTAGCCTTCGGTGCTGAAGGAGCAGAGCCAACGGTGGAGCAAATGTTGGCAGCGGTTTATGCCGAACATGCGCATCACGATGAACCGGGACCTACGGGTGTTCGCGAATTAACCTATGTAGAAGCCTTGGGTGAGGCCATGTCCTCGGAAATGGCGCGAGACGACAGTGTCTTTATCATGGGCGAAGATGTGGGCCAAACCGGTGGCATTTTTGGTGTTACAAAGGGGCTGTGGGAGCGCTTCGGCAACGACAGAGTTCGTGATACACCGATCACCGAAGTAGGCTTCACGGGAGCTGCGGTTGGTGCTGCCGTCACAGGTATGCGCCCAATTGTGGAGCTCCAGATTTTCGATTTTGTAGCTCTAACCATGGACATGCTGGTCAATCAGGCCGCCAAGTTCCGCTATATGCTAGGCGGAAAGCCAACGGTGCCAATGGTCTTGCGGGGACCTCAGGGTGGAGGTATCCGCATGGCAGCTCAGCACAGTCAAAGTCTGGAAGCATGGTTTACCCATGTGCCCGGCCTTGTCGTTATGGCGCCATCCACGGCCTATGACGCCAAGGGCCTGTTGACGGCAGCCATACGGGACGACAATCCGGTGATCTTTCTGGAACACAAGATGCTGTATATGGAAAGCAAGGGCATCGTGCCGGAAGAAGACTATGCAATCTCCATTGGCAAGGGTGATATTAAGAGAGTGGGCACGGATGTCACTGTCGTGGCGACCATGGCCATGGTGCCGCGTGCTCTTGCGGCGGCTCGTGTATTGGAACGCGATGGAATTTCCGTCGAGGTCTTGGATCCCCGGACACTGCGTCCGTTGGATGAGGAATTAATTCTGACATCGGTGGCAAAAACCAATCGGCTGCTAATTGCCCACGAGGCCTGCAAGAATGGTGGCTTCGGAGCTGAAGTCTCAGCTCTGGTAGTGGAAAAAGGCTTCGACGATTTGGATGCCCCTATCGTGAGGGTTGGCGGACTGGATGTGCCGATCCCATATAACGATGTGCTGGAAAGGGAAGTGATCCCATCCCAGGAGCGTTTGATGCAGGCCATCAGAGAATTGGTGACAAATGAAATCTGAAGCACGCCTTATTGCGCCTTAGATATTTAAAGAATTCTATGAGTTTTGAACCGAAGTAAGGAACCGCCGCGTCAGTTATAGTCCAAGGTCAATGCCCCCAGCCAAGTACGGACGCGGTCTTCGTTGACGCCAAAATCACGGCGGCCGTACCGCGAGCGGCTGTAAACCGCCAGTGTGGAGCGCCGCTGTTCCAGCGGAATAAAACGCACAGTAATAATATCCGGAAAGCGCATAAATTTTGTACGTTGGATAAACTCATATTGCATGGCTTCTTCATCGGCCTTCCTTGTTTCTATCCGGGGTTGGGAGGCAATCATAGTCATCCAGCGTTCCCGGAGTTCTTCAACCGATAAGTCGTATGTAGGGCTGGCCATATGTGCCCTTGCGCTACAATAATTATTTGGGCTGACCAGATACTGGTTCCGTTTCCATGATGTTAGTACCAGTTTCTGGAAATCCATCGGGGGGTCCCTATTTCTCAATCACTTACCTAGGTTAGGGGTCTTTCAGACCCATGTCGGTAGGTATGTGCTTTATAAATCGCCATGTCGAGGCTCTATAGCAGCCTCATTTGACAATTCACTAGGGAATAATTTGGACGGAAAACAGGCCACGATCAGGCGTGGCAGTGATCAAAAGAAACTGTCGCATTTTGTCTGATAGATGCGGCAATGCCGGCGGCATTTTCCCATAGCTAGAGCGTAGTGATGGCAAGTCTATGACAGTCTCGGTGGCTCTGGCAGACAACGGCGGCGGGCGCCTCCTAGACGAGCTGGAATTGGAGGAGTAGTACTGTTAGAGGAATGCAATGCAGCATCGGACGTATATTCATCAACCAGCTGTAGACAGACTTGGCAAGGTCGTGACAACATTGCCCAATATCCGACTTCTCTAATCAGTCAAGACGGGGGGAGCCAATGAGTTATACGCGCGTAATGGTAATG
>CAJWZI010000368.1 GCA_913049615.1 uncultured Alphaproteobacteria bacterium
TTACCAACGGCGACAGCATCACATTCCCTGGCCTCTGGCCAACCCTCGCACGACATTTCGGTATGCAAATGGGAGAGCCTGAACCTCAGCGCCTTCAGGAAATCATGCCTACGAAGGCGCATATCTGGGAACAAATCGCCAAGGAAAATCAACTAAGGCCGGTTCCTTACGAGAAATTGGCCGGCCCATCCTGGCAGTTTGCAGATTTTAATTTTGCTGCTGGGAAGAACCCTGCCCCCGTAATTGTCAGCACCATCAAACTGCGTCAGGCCGGATTCCACGATTGCATAGATACGGAAGACATGCTGGTGGAACTTTTGGAACAGTATCAAACGGAAGGCATATTGCCGCGGTAATTCTCACAAACCGAGCATATCACGGGCCTTGGCGATAATTCGGTGGGTTTCGCGCCACAGCACCATTTTTGATACGTCATCAAGGGACACAAATTCCGCATGCATAGCGTCCGAGCCACCAGCAGGTTCGCCCGATCGCCACTTAGCAACCACGTCGATAAGGGTGTAATGGAACTGGACGCGCGCATCGTCGTCTAGCGTTATAGAATCGACCACGTCGATCAGGGCGATGTCACAAATCGTCACTCCAGTTTCTTCCTGCACCTCCCGGACCGCAGCTTCGAATACAGTTTCCCCAATTTCCTGCATGCCACCAGGCAGACTCCAATCGCCCATACGAGGTGGTTTGCCTCGCCGGATCAACAAAACCTCGTTGCCGCGAAACACCACTGCGCCTACACCCACAATGGGTCGATCAGGATAGGTACGGGACATCTAAACGAAGTTTGGCACGCGGCGGTCCTGGAAAGCAGCTAAGCCTTCTTCAACATCTGGGCCTAACAAGCCGTCGACTACCAATTCCTCCTCCATAGTAAGGCCGTCAGACAATGATCCTTCAAGGCCTTGGCGTGACCATTGTTTCATAGCAGACAGGCCTGCACGGCTTTTTTTCGCCAAATTCCGACAGTACGTAAAGGACTCTTCGACCAGCGCCTCATCTTCCACCACATAATTGACCAAACCCCATTTCTCCGCCTCGCGCGCATCCAGCCAACGATTGGTGAACATCAAATCCAAGGCGCGCCGCAGACCAACCAATCGTGGCAAGCGCTGAGTGCCACCGCCGCCCGGGATAAGGCCATATTGAGCATGTTGATCGCCAATCTTGGCCTTATTCCGGCCGGCGAATGCCACGTCGCAGGCCATCATGATTTCAATCCCTCCGGCAAGGGTCAGGCCGTTGATCGCCACCACTATGGGTAGAGAGGAGGCTTCAAAACGGCGCAACATGCAATGGATGTGCCCAATGAATTTTCTGAGCTCATCCTTGTTCTGCCGCGCCGCCATGACTTCATCCAGATCGGCGCCAGTGCAAAACGTTTTGCCGGCCCCGGTCAAAAGAACCACACGAACGGTGTTGTCAGCTTCAAAGGCATCCATGGCCGCGTCCACGCCGTTCATCAGACCCGTCGAAATGCAGTTGAATTTGTCGGGGCGGTTCAAAGTCATGCAGCCGACGCCTTCCTTGACTTCATAGAGGACGTCCGTCCCACTCGCGCTCATAAATATCTCCTATATTACTAGTAGGGCAGCGCCACGCGGCCGACAATTTCGCGGGCGATGATCATCTTTTGAATTTGCGCGGTGCCATCACCAATTTGCAGTCCCAGTACGTCGCGCATGCGCTGCTCCAGCGGCAACTCCTTTGTATAGCCGTAGTGTCCGTGGGTCAGCAGGCATTGATGGATGATGTCAAATGCTACCTTAGGTGCCCACCATTTAACCATGGCTGCTTCCTTGGTATGAGGTAGCCCGTTGTCACGGAGCCAAAGGGTTTTGTAGCAAAGCGTGGTGGCCGCCTCCAGATACGTCTCGCACTCTGCCAACGGCTGGGTCACACCCTGGTAGGAGGCGATGGGGCTGCCAAAAGCCTCTCGTTCCGTTGTGTATTGCCAAGCCTCTTCCATGGATTGGCGAGCCGGACCTAAAACCATAAGTCCAATTAGGCCCCGGGAAAAATCAAAGCCACTCATAACTTGGCGAAAACCGGCGCCTTCGGCTCCCAATATGTAATCTCCCGGGATGCGCACTTCATCAAAAAACAACGAACCCCGGCCTACTGCACCACTACCCATATCATCAAAGGAAGTCCTGGTAACGCCGGGCTCGTTCAAGGGAGCATAAAATGCGCTGATGCCGCGTGAGCGTTCTTCGTCAGTGCCTGTGCGGGCGAACAGCAAGACGCCGTCTGCCTGGGTTGAAAGAGAGATTGAGGTCTTCTCACCATCTAAAATATAATCATCACCATCCTTTCGGGCCCGCAGGGCCAGCCCGGCGGCATCGGAACCACCCCTCGGCTCCGTCAACCCTAGGCCAGTGAGTATCTTGCCAGCACACAGATCGCCGATCACCTTGGTAGCCAGCTCCGGCTTGGCATGTTCCGCCAGGATCTTGCCGTTCAACGAGCCCATCAGCTGTACATATGAAACGTTCAAATCAGCAGCAGCAATCTCTTCGATAATGATGCCAGTTGTCACACAATCCAGGCCCAGGCCGCCATATTCTTCGGGCAAATCCGTGCCAATCAGTCCCAATTCACCCATACCCAATGTGACAGCAGTGCCGATCATGCCTTCTGCTTCCCTTTTGCGATAGGACGGAGCCAGATGTTCGCTGGCGAAACGGCGTGCGGTGTCACGGATCGCCTGTTGTTCGTCCGAGAATGCAAAATCCATGCTCAACTCCCTAGGGGTTTTTCTCAACCTACCCGCAGCCACCGGCACACACAATGGCACCCCTCCTGGCACGTTGGGGCTTTCCTCGATATTCTATGGAAAAGCGTGAACGGCGCCGCGACAGACGGCGCTTTGAATTTTGCCTCAGCGGAGTAGACCATCATGTGGCCAGATCAAGTGTTCTTGGATCGTCTAGGTATCAGTCTGCCCATTATCCAAGCTCCCATGGCGGGGGCAGTTGGTGCAGCCACGGTTATT
>CAJWZI010000369.1 GCA_913049615.1 uncultured Alphaproteobacteria bacterium
ATTAGCAAATATCCTACACGCTTAGCAACGGCAGCTGCATTTTCCAGCAGTCCCGTGGCGGCTTACGCCCCAGCAGCCACAGCAATGCTACCTACGTTGACCACAAGAGTTACCAGTTGCTTTTGCTAATACTTGGATTTTTTTTGATCGGTCATGGTGCACCCGCATATTTCCGACTCAAATTTCCTCCTAGACTGTTCAGCTTTCTTTGGCCTATACCACCTCACGCCCATAAATAGATTTAGTGGGTTGTTCAGGCTGTCCTCGATATCCCTGTATGAGGCACACTTGGCGTGTAGATGGTATCAGCACGCCTTTCGAAGGCACCCACCATGCGCCGCACTGCTTCATTAAAGACCGGTGAGGCAACGGACTGCAGCATACGCGAACGGAATTCGAAGTCGATGAAGAAGTCGATCTCAGTTCGGCTGCCACTATTCATCGAATTAAACTGCCAATGGTTGTTTAAATAACGAAACGGGCCGTTTATATATTCCACATCAATCCTATTGGGCGCATGTAGCGTTACTTTCGAGGTGAAGGTCTCTCGGAATACCTTGAAGCCAACCATCAAGTCACCCCAGATCACGGCGTCCTCGGTCTTGGTAATTCGGCAAGCCACGCACCAAGGCAGGAATTCAGGATATCTTTTAATATCCGCCACCATATCGAATATTTGACCCTGCGCGTAGGGCACGACCTTGCGCTCCGCATGGGTTGGCATGAGGTCAAACCTTCTCTAACCGGCGCCGGCGCAATTCAGCAAAATCACGATCTGCATGATAGGACGACCGTGTCAACGGCGTGGCCGCGACCATTAGAAATCCCTTGCCCCGGGCCGCACGTTCATATGCCGCGAACTGATCCGGCGAGACAAAATCTGCTACGGGATGATGTTTTGGCGTCGGTTGCAGATATTGTCCGATTGTCAAAAAATCCACATTCGCAACCCGCAAGTCATCCATGACCTGATGCACTGCCTGGCGATCCTCGCCTAACCCCACCATGATACCGGATTTGGTGAACACGTCCCCATCCAGTTCTTTGGCCTTGGCTAACAACTGCAATGATGCAAAATAGCGAGCGCCAGGTCGCACCTGCGGATAAAGGCCTGGCACGGTTTCCAAATTGTGGTTGAAGACATCCGGCTGCGCGGCGATAACAATCTCCAAAGCGCCGTCTTTACCCAGAAAATCAGGCGTTAAGACTTCGATAGTTGTCTTGGGCGATAGTTGCCGCGTACTGTTAATGACCTGGGCGAAATGTGCCGCGCCGCCGTCGGCCAAATCATCACGGTCGACCGAAGTGATGACTACATGACGCAGGCCCAGGGTGTGAATAGCCTTCGCTACATTTACGGGTTCAGTGGGATTGAGGTGTTTCGGAATGCCTGTCCTGACATTGCAGAAGGCACAGGCACGGGTGCAGGTATCGCCCATGATCATCATGGTGGCGTGTCTTTGGCTCCAGCATTCACCGATGTTGGGGCACGCTGCCTCTTCACAAACAGTGTTCAAATTCAGTTCCCGCATTAGTTTGCGGGTTTCAAAATAAATCGGTGAATTAGGCGCCTTAACCCTGATCCAGGGCGGCTTGCGGCGCGGTGGATTGTTCGGCCGGTTTCGCTTTTCCGGATGACGCCATAGGCGCTCCGTTAGATTGCTGTCAGCCATGACTGCGGCTCGTTGCTGGTTTTCAGAACCTTAGAAATGGATGACCCGATCCATGGCGTCAAGGATAGATTCATGCATGGCCTCAGACAAAGTGGGATGGGGGAAGACGGTTTTTAGCAATTCTGCTTCCGTGGTTTCCATGGTGCGGGCGACGGCATAGCCCTGAATCAACTCTGTCACCTCGGGTCCGATCATATGGGCGCCGAGGAGTTCCCCGGTAGTCTTGTCGAACACCGTCTTGATCATGCCCTGGGGATCGCCCAGGGCGATGGCCTTGCCGTTGCCAATAAAGGGAAATCGTCCCACGCGCACCTCATGACCCGCCACCTTGGCCGCCGCCTCCGTCAGGCCGACTGATGCCACCTGGGGGAGACAATAGGTGCAGCCGGGTATATTCATCGGCTCCAAGGGATGTACATCTGCCACCTCGGCAATCTTCTCAACGCAGATCACGCCTTCATGGCTGGCCTTGTGGGCCAGCCAAGGCGGAGCAGCCAAATCGCCAATGGCATAAACACCGGGCTCGCCCGTGGCCTGCCATCGGTCCACCTCCACATGACTGCGATCGACCTTAACCTTGGTGTTCTCCAAGCCCAGATCCTCAACATTACCAATAATGCCCACCGCCATGATAACCCGGTCGACAACGATACTTTCGGCCTTGCCGTCGGCTGTCTTGATCGCGGCTGTAACATCAACCTTGGTCTTTTTAAGACCTTCGACTTGAACATCGGTCAATATGCGCATGCCCTGCTTCTCAAAGGCCTTGTGCGCCATGGCAGATATTTCCTCGTCCTCCACTGGCAATACTCGGTCCAACACTTCAACAACCGTCACTTCGGATCCCAAAGTATTGAAAAAACTAGCAAATTCGATACCAATGGCACCCGATCCCACCACCAGCAACCTTTTGGGAATTACATCCGCCACCAGGGCATGGCGGTAATTCCAGATCTGTTTGCCATCCGCCTCCATAGTTGGCAGGTCTCGGGCCCGGGCGCCAGTAGCCAGGATGATATGCTTGGCACCAACCTCCATAACTTGAGTGCCGTCGACCTCTACGCCGATGCGACCTTCGCCCAACAGGCGGGCATGGCCGTTCAGCACATCAACCTTGTTCTTCTCCAACAGATGGCCAACGCCACTATTCAGTTGCTCGGCCACCATGCGGCTACGTTTTACGATGGCGTCAATGTCAATTTCTATGTCCTTGATTTTGAAGCCATATTGAGTCGACGTCTTGGCCAGATGATAAACCTCGGCCGAGCGCAACAATGCCTTGGTAGGAATACAGCCCCAGTTCAGGCAAATACCGCCCAAGTCCTCTCGCTCGATA
>CAJWZI010000370.1 GCA_913049615.1 uncultured Alphaproteobacteria bacterium
TTAAAATTAACCAATAAAAAATTGATAATAAACGATAAATTACTTTCGTCTTCTAGGCGGTTTGAACTGACAGGCGTGCCCGAGGGGCTGGATGCCTTGTGCCTGGCGGAGTTGGCCCAGGGCGCGCCAGGCTGGTTGGTTCACATTGCCCGGGACGAGGGTCGCATGGCCGCGCTGGCTGAGGGCATCAAATTTTTCGCACCAGGGACACAAATTCTGAAACTACCCGCCTGGGATAGCCTACCTTATGACAGGATTTCACCGAATCCAGAAATTTGCGCTATGCGTATGCAAGCCCTGGTCCGACTGGTGGGTCAGGATCCTCCCCATGCCCCAGCTGTGCTGTTGACTACTGTGAACGCAGCCCTTCAACGCCTGCCCCCGCGCAGCAGCATCAAGGGCACGGTTTTTCAAGCCGGAATTGGTGCTACGGTGGAAGTGGGTGAGTTGATCGAATTTCTTGTCCTCAACGGCTACAGCCGTACCGGTACTGTGATGGAAACAGGCGAATTCGCCACACGGGGTGGCATCGTGGATATCTTTCCAGCCGGAGCGGCAACGCCTTTACGACTGGATTTCTTTGGCGATACCTTGGAAAACGTGCGCCTGTTCGATCCCTTGACCCAGATCACAATTGGCGAGGGGCGAACCGTCAACTTGGTCCCAGCATCTGAGGTGCAACTGACCAAAGAGACCACAGCTCGATTCCGTCAAGGCTATCGTGAGCTGTTTGGAACCGTGACCGATGACGACCCGTTATATTCCTCGATCCGCGAGGGTCGCCGTCACGCTGGCATGGAACATTGGCTGCCCCTATTTCATGACAACCTGGAAACACTGTTCGATTATGTGAACGCAGGCGTCGTAACCTTGGATCACCGCAGCCTTGTAGCGCGGGATGAACGGCTGGAGCAAATCCGGGACTACTACGACGCACGGGTCGAAGCGCTGAAAAATCCCTACGATGGGGCTCCCATCTATAAACCGGTCCCAGCCGAAGGTATGTTCCTGGATGCAGTAGCGTGGGAGAGAGGGATAACAGGCCGCATGGGCGGCATGTTTTCTCCTTTTTCCGCACCAGCGGCTCCCAATACCATCGACTTCGCGGGCCGACAGGGGCGTAATTTTGCTGCCGAACGAGCCCAGGCAGAGATCAACGTTTTCGATGCACTGAGCGATCATGTTGCTGCCCAACACCAGGCAGATCGGCGCGTGGTTTTCGCTGCGTTCAGCCAGGGCTCCGCCGAACGTATGACTTTGCTGCTGGACGACCATGGTATCGAAGGGGTGCACAGGGTGGAGCACTGGCCCGCCGTCGTGGCTCTGCCGCCCGGTGTGCCAGCTATGGTTGTCTTAGGTTTCGAGCAAGGCGTTGAAACAGCCGATCTGGCAATTATCTCGGAACAGGATGTGTTGGGCGACCGTTTGTCCCGTCGGCGCCCGGCAAAGCGTGCAGAAGATTTCATCACGGAACATAGCCAACTATCCGGCGGCGATCTGGTTGTTCATGTGGAACACGGCATCGGTCGTTATGTGGGTCTGCAGATCATCGAAGTCGGCGGCGCCCCGCACGATTGTTTGGAAATCCATTATGACGGCAACGACAAACTATTTCTGCCGGCAGTGAATATTGAACTGTTATCCCGCTATGGTTCAGAGGAGGCAGGGGTCAATCTGGATCGTCTGGGCGGAGCCGCTTGGCAGGCCCGCAAGGCCAAGCTGAAGCAGCATATACGCGAAATGGCCGACCAGCTAATCAAGGTGGCAGCTGAAAGGGTCCTGCGGAGCGCGCCATTAATCCAGAAGCCCGACGGCTTTTACGAGGAATTTTGCGCCCGCTTCCCTTATGAAGAGACGGAAGATCAATTGGGCGCCATCGACGATATCTTTGCCGATTTGCAAAAAGGCACGCCCATGGATCGCTTGGTTTGCGGCGATGTGGGATTTGGCAAGACGGAGGTCGCTATGCGCGCTGCTTTTCCCGCCGTCATGTGCGGGGGACAGGTTGCCATTGTGGCGCCGACCACATTGTTAAGCCGCCAGCATTTCCATACCTTCAAGGAACGATTTGCCGGCTTGCCTGTGCTGGTGCGACAATTATCTCGCCTGGTTAGCACGTCGGAAGCCAATTCGACCCGCGAGGGCATCCGCAACGGAAAAATTGATATCGTGATTGGCACCCATGCTCTGCTAGGCAAGAAAATAGACTTTCGCAATTTGACCCTGTTGGTTATTGACGAGGAACAGCATTTCGGCGTTGCCCACAAGGAACGTATGAAACAGCTGCGCAGCGATGTCCATGTGCTGACACTGACAGCGACGCCTATCCCCCGTACTTTGCAAATGGCGTTTTCCGGCGTCAAGGAACTGAGCCTGATTGCCACACCGCCTGTGGATCGCTTGGCCGTGCGCACCTTTGTTATGCCTTTCGATCCCGTGGTTACACGCGAGGCAATTCTCCGCGAACATCACAGGGGCGGGCAGTGCTTTTATGTTTGCCCCAGAATTCTCGATCTTCCGGACGTCGAACGTTTCCTGGCAGACCGGGTTCCGGAGGTCAAATTTGTCACTGCCCATGGCCGGATGCCGCCCAGCCAATTGGAAGATGTTATGAGTGCCTTTTACGACGGTGCCTATGACGTCTTGTTATCCACCACTATAGTCGAATCTGGTTTGGATATTCCTAACGCCAATACACTCATTGTGCACCGGTCAGATCGATTTGGTCTGTCACAGTTGTATCAGCTTCGGGGACGAATTGGTCGATCCAAGACCCGCGCCTATGCCTATTTCACTTTGCCGCCTAAACGCATACCGACCGAGGCGGCGGACAAACGCCTGAAAGTACTACAGTCGCTTGATACGCTGGGTGCTGGTTTTAGCCTAGCCAGTCATGACCTGGATTTGCGCGGTGCGGGTAATTTGTTGGGAGAGGAACAGTCGGGACATATTCGCGAAGTGGGTTTCGAACTATATAACCAGATGC
>CAJWZI010000371.1 GCA_913049615.1 uncultured Alphaproteobacteria bacterium
CAGAGCAATTTTATTCAGAGCAGCTTGCTGGCGGCGGGCAATAGCTTCCTCCAGTTTCTTCTCCGCTTGCTCGGCCTCCCGCATTGCCTCTTCCTTGGCATGGGCGATGATTTCCTCCGCCTCTTTTAAAGCATCCCGCTGCTTGCGCTGGTAGGTCGCTAACAACACCTGAGCCTCTTCCCGCAGTTCCCGGGCCTGATCCAAATCGTTTGAAATTTTCTTGGCCCGTTCGTCCAGGGCGCCGGTCAGCATGCCGGGGACCTTGAGGTAAACCAAAATACCAACGAACAAGACAAAGGCTGCGCCAACCCAGAATGTTGCATCCATAACTTAGGCTCCGGTTTCCTCATTGGTCATGGCTGCATCCACTGCCACATCCACGTCTGCCTGAGCCACCTGAGCATCCAGCAGACGTTCGGCGACCGCCAGAGCCAGTTCCGCGGCCACGCCGCGCAGCTCCACTAATGCCTCGTCCTTGGCCGCGTCAATGCGGCTCGCTGCCGCCGCAGCTTCTGCGGCAAGAGCTTCTGCAATCTCAGCATTGCGCTTTTCCGCTGCCTGGGCCGCTTCGAGTGTGGCCTGGGCGATGGTCGACTGAGCGTTTCCACGTGCCTCGGCCAGGGCCTCCTCGTACTCAAGAATCACGGTTTCCGCCTGGCTTTTTAGCTGTGCTGCCTGGTCCAAGTCATTTGCGATGCGTCCATGTCGAGTTTCCAGCACTTCGGCCACACGGGGCAGTGCCACGCGGGCCATCAACAGATACAGCGCGATAAAGGAAATCACTAGCCACACTATTTGTGGTGCGAAATCCCCCATGATAAATTGAGGCATGGTCTCGCTCCCTTTCTCGCTTCATGACGCCGGATGAAATATCCGGCGCTGCATCAGTCGCCAGGCACTACCCGACAGTCGATTAGAAGACGAATAGGATAATCAGGGCGACAACAAGGGCAAATAGGGCGATGGCCTCGGTCAGCGCAAAGCCCAGAATTACCCTGCCGAACACGGCCTGGGCTGCACCAGGGTTACGCATGGCGCCGGCGACGTAGTTTCCGAATATCAGGCCGATGCCAATACCGGCACCACCCATAGCAATCGCCGCAAGTCCGGCGCCGATCAGCTTCGCTGCTGCTGGTTCCATTCTGAATATTCCTTTATGTGCTGGAGTTAGATGAAAGGACGATCAATGTTCCAAATGAACGGCGTCATTGAGGTAAAGGCAGGTTAAAATGGTGAAGACGTATGCCTGGAGCACGGCGATAGCCAATTCCAGACCGGTCAGGGCGACGATCAGGGCAAACGGCAATACGCCGAAGACACCCATTTTTACCACGAACCCGCCAAACACCTTCAACATGGTGTGACCTGCCGTCATATTGGCGAACAGGCGCACAGAATGGCTTATAGGGCGCATGAAATAGGACAAAACCTCAATCGGCACTACCAGGAATAGCATTACCAGCGGCACGCCCTTGGGCACAAAGAAGGATAGAAAGTTCATGCCGTGCTTGGTGATGCCTATAAAACTAGTCAGCAGGAATACCGCTAGAGCCAGAGTGATTGTCACCGCAATGTGGGAGGTCACTGTGTAGCTATAGGGTAGCATGCCGAGGAGGTTACACATGACGATGAAGCTGAAAAGGGAGAATACAAAGGGGAAGTACTTACGGCCTTCCGCGCCAATGGTCTCCTTGATCATGTCGGCGATGAATTCGTACCAGAGTTCAGCGACAGATTGCCAGCGCCCCGGAACCATGGCCCGGCGTGATGTAGTCAACACCAGAAACAACGTGGCGACGGTAACGGCAGCGAACATGAAGGCGGCCGCCTTTGAAAAGGAAATATCTAGACCACCCAGCTGCCAGTCGTTCATACGGCCAATGACGAACTGGTGCATCGGACTACTTTGATCAATGTGGCGTTCAACGCTCACACCTGTCTCCCCTCTCCATCTTCGCCCAGACCGTTTGACAATTTGGCCTGCGATTTCTTTTGCAGTGCCGCCGTCGCCTGGGCGTCAATCCTTAACGCGGTTCGCACCGCATTATTGATGCCAATCGCCCCGCCGAGAAACAGGAAGATCAGCATCAACCACGGTTTTGTCCCAAACCAGTAATCCAGGGCCCAACCAATGGCTGTACAAACCACAAGTGCGACGACGATTTCAATGGAAATGCGCCATGCCACGCCAAGTGCGCTTCCCGCTGCTGCATCCGCATCCTGTTCCTCCGCCGTTTTATCAAGGCCTGCGGCATGGCGGGCCTTAGAAATTCGACCACCCAATTCACCCAAGGATTTTATCTCCTTGGGGCCGGGGTATTGCTGATCAGGCATGTTGCTCGAAAGTTGCGTCAAGGTCTGAAAACGGGCGCACGATACGAGTTGACCCCGAAAGTGTCAAGAGCCCAAAGAAGTAACCTTAACTATTTGAAACTAATAATCTATCCCCAGAAATGACAGATAATCGCAACGGCCCTAACCCGTGGCCCTAATGCGTTCCGCACGGTCCAGATCCACGGAAAGTAGTTGCGATACACCGCGCTCGGACATGGTGACGCCAAATAAGCGATCCATGCGGGCCATAGTGTAGGGATGATGGGTGATGATTACGAACCGGGTGCCGGTTACGCGGGCAATCTCGCCCACCAGGCTAGTGAACCGTTCCACGTTGGCATCGTCCAGTGGCGCATCCACCTCGTCCAGGACGCAAACCGGTGCCGGGTTAGTCAAGAATACAGCAAAATGCAGGGCCAGCGCTGCCATGGCCTGTTCCCCACCCGATAGTAGCGAGAGGTTCTGCAAGCGCTTACCCGGTGGCGAGGCCATGATCTCCAGGCCCGCCTCTAGCGGATCATCGGATTCAGTCAGGCTCAGATACGCCTTGCCACCGCCGAAAAGACGCACGAACAAATCCTGGAAATGGCTATCCACAGTCTTGAACGCCTCTAATAGACGCTCCCGACCTTCCTTGTTCAGGCTA
>CAJWZI010000372.1 GCA_913049615.1 uncultured Alphaproteobacteria bacterium
CCCTGTATTACTCCCCTGATCGCGAGGAAGTCTATGCCGAGGCCATTGCCGACCGGCCCGACGGGTTTGAAATCATGTATCCTATGCAAGTGCAGATCACAGATGATCTAGACTCGGGCCGCCTGGAGATTAAAAAAAATCTGGCCCTGTATGTTGGTGGGATGGGAGCAAAGGACCGCAACTTTCATAATGAACTAGTAGTCCGCCTCGGTTATGGGGAGGCTGCAGCCAAAATTCAGGATTTATACCTGGACGGCAAGAAGGCCCAAGCAGTAGCCGCCGTGCCTGACGAATTGGTTGACGATATAGCACTAGTTGGACCCAAAGATCGTATTAAACAACGCCTTGCCGCTTGGGATGACAGCGCCGTTACCTCTCTTTTGGTCTGGCCCAAGACCAACGAGGACTTGTATACATTCGCAGAATTAGTCCTAGATTAGGATACAGTCATGCTTGGAATTAAGGCCCTGACATTCGATACGGGTGGCACCATACTAGATTGGCACACAGGTATCTCTAGCGCCCTGGCCAAAGTTGGCGTCCGCCACGGTCTGGAGCGCGATTGGGGGGCAATCACCAACGACTATCGTGCGAGTTCGCTCAAGGCAATGATTAACGCGGGAGCAGAGGCGCCCGCAACTTTCAATATCGACGACGTGCACCGGCAGCAATTGGACGAAATGATCGCCAAATATGACCTGGACGCTTTCACGGTCGAAGACCGCCAAGCCATCTGGTATGCTTGGCACCAGCTCGATTGCTGGCCTGATTTTCCTTCAACGTTAAAACATCTTCGCGAAAAATTCGTTGTCGCCTCTTTCACTATCCTGTCCGTTTCTTTGATTGTGGATACCGCGAAGCGCAACGGCCTGTCCTGGGATGCAGTGATCTCGTGCGAAATGATAGGTACCTACAAAACGCAGGCGAAATCTTATGAACAATGCGCCCGATGGCTGGCATTAGATCCAGGTGAAATCCTTATGGTGGCCTGCCACAATTTTGATCTGAACGCTGCCCGTGCCGTGGGGTTCAAAACAGCCTTCGTCTACCGACCTAAGGAATGGGGTGCCGCCGGGCCCCCCGACCCCGAGCCGGATCCCCATCATGACATCATCGCCGATGATTTCCCCGATATGGCGCGGCAATTGGGCTTTGCGCCATCTATAGCTGAATCGAACTGACATGGCCTCAGATGACACGATATTAGATTTCTGATGGCCCGATGGCGCGTCTAAAAATCGGGTTGCTGGGAGGTTCCTTCAATCCGGCTCATACCGGGCACCGGCATATATCCTTGCTTGCTTTGAAGCAATTGCAGCTGGACCAGGTTTGGTGGCTAGTTTCGCCTCAGAACCCGCTAAAACCCCACAGCAACATGTCGCCTTTTGAAGAGCGTCTGGCCGGCGCGTGGACAATAGCCCGCCATCCACACATTCGGGTCAGCGACATAGAAAGGCGGTTGGGAACTCGGTACACCCTAGACACATTGGCGGTCTTGCGTCGGCGCTGGCCGGATTACCGGTTTGTCTGGCTGATGGGTGCCGATAATCTTGTGCAGCTGCCACGTTGGCGGCGCTGGCGCGAAATCGTTCAAGCTGTGCCCATAGCCGTCTTTAATCGAGAAGGAGCCGGCCATCGCGCACTTGCAGGCGCAGCGGCGACAGTCTTTTCTAGGAGCCGGGAGCAACGGCCTGTGAATTTACCCCTAACCCAGGCTCCTGCTTGGTGTTTTCTCTTTTCCCGCCAACACAGCGCCTCTAGCACGGCGATTCGCGAAAGCCGGGAAACATCCCGAAAGTGACATGACTTTTGGGTAAAATGTTGCCATAATCAAACCACCTTCCGTGAACAGAAATGCAGATATGCAGACCATCTTTAAACTCAGGAGCTATTTGCTATAGCAAGTGAAAGCCAACAGCCAGCGACAGGCAAAGAACTGCTGGCGCTCGTGAATAGTTCTATTGATGACGACAAGGCTGAAGATTTGGTTGTCATCGACCTACACGGCAAGTCATCTATCGCGGATTTTTTTGTGATTGCCTCGGGCCGGTCAGACCGGCATGTTGGCGCCATCGCGGAACATCTACTGCGCCGCGTCAAGAAAATTGGCCTAGGACGTTGCAGAGTTGAAGGCCTTAACAAGCGCGATTGGGTGCTGATTGATCTTGGTGATATCATCGTGCATCTGTTTCGCCCTGAGGTCCGGAAATTCTATAACCTGGAAAAAATGTGGTCCATTGAGATGGCAGAGCCCGAGCGCGCCACCCATTAATCGATGCGGATCACCATCTGCGCCGTCGCGCGCGCACGGAGCGACCCAACTGCAGAAATCTGCCAAACCTACCAAAAGCGCCTACCGTGGGACGTAACTATTCGGGAAGTTGAAGCGCGAAAAAACCTGAAGGGCGATAAACGGCTTGGCGCAGAAGCGCAACTGTTGCGAGATGCCATTCCGAATCGTGCCACCGTGATTGCATTGGATAGAGAGGGCAAGACATTATCTAGCAAAGCCTTCGCGAAACGCCTTGGCGGGTGGCGGGACGAAAACATTGGGGATATAGCTTTCCTAATTGGCGGCGCCGATGGACTACGCCGGGACTTGGTACAAACGGCGCAATTAGTTTTGTCTTTCGGTGATATGACCTGGCCACATTTATTGGCTCGCGCAATGTTGATGGAGCAACTATACCGCGCCCATACAATACTGACCGGGCATCCCTATCATCGAGCTTGATGATTGCGGTTGCATTCGGCAAAACCTGCGCCATATTGGTGTTGAATCAACGGTTAACCACTAGATTTTGAGGATTCGCGTGCAGAACCAGCGTCCCATCGAAGTACAACCCGTCGTGCTTTGTATCCTGGACGGATGGGGCCATCGTACGGAATCCGCTGACAACGGCATCGCTTTGGCCAACACACCGGTTTATGACCGACTTTTACGGGACGAACCGCATGCCCTGCTGGCTACATCGGG
>CAJWZI010000373.1 GCA_913049615.1 uncultured Alphaproteobacteria bacterium
GGGGACCGCGATTTTTGTTTCTGGTCGGCACAACGTTTTCTTTGCCGGCCTGTTCAAGAAGGTAATCCTGGCTGACAATATTGGTGTTTACGCTGACCCGGTATTTAACGATGTCAGGGAAGGCTGTGACGAACCACCAGCGTTGTCGACGAAAATATTTTCCGGAAACTAAGCGGCCAGGTCGGTAATTTGGCTAAAATCGTGACATTCGTTCCATCACACCCCAATCCGGCCCATCAGGGAAAGCGGCACTTCACCATTGGGTCACAACCCTTTAAGTTAAGGGTTTGCTTTTTTTCGTCGGGGAATGGACAGAATGGATTTCGATCTGAAGATTGTCGGCGGTACGATCGTCGATGGCATGGTGATCCGCGAGGACAATACAGATACGGTCGCACCCGACGGTGATCTGCCTGGTTGGGTGCTGCGCAGCTCTCAAGCGGCTTAGGCTCATGAAACGTCAGACTATTGCCGTTATCGCCCCTGGCGATATGGGCAGTGGCGTCGGACAGGCCCTATCACGGGGCGGGCACGACGTCGTTACTAGCTTGACGGGACGCAGCGTTGAAAGTCGGACGCGGGCTGAACGGCATGGCTTCCGCGATCTGGTTGATTTGGACATTGTCGTTAGAGAGGCCAGCCTAATCCTTTCAATCCTACCGCCTGCCGCAGCAGTTGCCTTAGCAACAGACGTTTCAGCGGCCATGGAGCGCTCGGGTGTGCGGCCCGTCTATATGGATTGTAACGCTATTTCACCCGACAATTGCCGCCGTATCGCCAAAATTATGGAAGCAGCGGGTGCTGCCTATATTGACTGTGGCATTATTGGTCTAGCGCCTGGCAAAGGGCCGCAGCCCACACGTCTGTATGTTTCCGGGCCTGATCTGGCCCCCGCCGACGCTTTGGCTGTCGAGGGTATTTCGCTCAAGGGGATAGGTCTCGAAATCGGCCGGGCGTCCGCATTGAAGATGTTGTATAGCGGTCTAAATAAGGGCCGATTCTCCTTATTAGCGACAGTAGCGACGGCGGCTCAAGCGTTAGGCTTGCTCGATGAGTTGGGGGAAGAGCTAAATTTTAGCCAAGGTGACGCCTGGAGCTATATGCAGGGTAGCCTATCCCGTTTACCCGCCGATTCAGAACGTTGGTGGCCCGAGATGGAGGAAATTGCTGAGACATTCGAAGGGGTGGGGGTTACAGGTGACTTTCATCGTGGTGCAGCTTGGATGCTGAGGCTTATGGCGTCAACGCCCTTGTCAGCGGAAACCAGAGAAACCATTGATACCAGCCGTACCATGGCCGAGACTGTGAGAATTTTCACCGAACATCTAGATAAAAACTCCGTATAGGTATTCAAATGACCCATTACGTCTATAGCGGCCCCCGCAAGGTGGCAATGGAAGAGGTGACGCGAAACGGCGCCAAGACCGCTGCAGGACTTCAGTCATTCGGGGTTGGTGATGGTGACGCCTTCGCTACATTTCTGAGGAATGACATCTCCATGTTGGAGACGAAGATCGCCGGTAATCAAATCGGTGCTTACGCCGTTCCTGTGAATTGGCATGCCACTGCGGAAGAGGCCGGTTATATGTTCAACGATTCAGGGGCCAAGGTCATCATTGTGCATGCCGACCTTTTACCCGGAATTGCTTCACATTTACCCGACGGTGTTCCTTTAATTGTCTGTGCAACACCGCCCGAGATTGCTGGAGCCTACGGCGTTTTGCCCGAATTATGTGATGTGCCTGACGGCATGATAGAATATGAACTATGGCGAGACGGTTTTGTGCCAGTTACCGCTCCGCCACCACCCGAACGAGGCAGCATGATCTATACCTCGGGAACGACGGGTAATCCAAAAGGTGTGCGGCGGGAACCCACGACACCGGAGCGTCAAGCTCTCCTGGCGGAAATGGCTCTGAGATCACTTGGCATCCGTCCTGGCGGCGTTGTGGCCATGACCGGGCCTATGTATCATTCTGCTCCCGGGGCATACGCCAGTATTGCCATGAGCTTGGGCAACGACATACATCTTTTACCCCGTTTCGATCCGGAAGGACTGCTTCAGGCGATACATGAGCACAAAATTACACATATGCACGTGGTGCCCACTATGTTTATGCGCATGTTGCGGCTACCCGATGAAGTAAAGGCAAAATATGATTTGTCATCGCTGGTACATGTCATACATGGTGCTGCACCGTGCCCACCTGATGCTAAGCGTCAGATGATCGAATGGTGGGGCAACGTCATTTATGAATATTACGGCTCCACTGAGGCGGGAATTGTGACCGTGGTGAAAAGCGAGGATTGGCTGGAAAGACCAGGAACTGTGGGACGTCCCCTGGATGGTACCACGGTCCGCATCTATGACGATGACGGCAATATCTTGCCAACTGGCGAGAGCGGCGAAATTTATATGAACCTGAATGATCTTTCCGATTTCACCTACCACAACAAGGATGACAAACGAGCCGAGATCGAGCGCGATGGCATGGTAACCAATGGCGATGTGGGCTATATCGACGAGGGTGGTTATGTCTACCTCAATGACCGGAAAAGGGACATGATCATTTCCGGCGGCGTGAACATCTATCCTGCCGAGATCGAGTCAGCGTTGCAAGGCATGCCCGGCGTGCAAGATTGTGCCGTATTCGGTATCCCACACGAAGAGTTTGGCGAGTCTGTAGCTGCTGCCATCGAACTCCAACCCAACGTCGCCCTGACGCCGGAGGCGGTGCGGGACTATTTAAAAGAACATATCTCCACCTACAAGGTGCCGCGTGAAATTACTTTCCATGACGCCATGCCTAGGGAGGATAGTGGTAAGATATTCAAGCGAAAACTGCGGCAACCGTATTGGGATGCGGCTGGACGGCAGATTTAGTCGTCCGTAACAAGAATGGACCTAGGCGACCGAATTTGACTGAAGGGCCGTAAATGGGGTATTTTTCCAACCTTACAGATTAACCGATCAT
>CAJWZI010000374.1 GCA_913049615.1 uncultured Alphaproteobacteria bacterium
ACCTTGGACTTTGGTGGCGATGAGGCTGGTGTAATCGCACACCTACGCAAATATGCAGGCCCTGACCTAAGGGCCGCCCTTGACAAACACGGCCGCCTCGACCGCGCTGAATATAATTGGAAACTGAACGGCAGCTTTTAGATTTATGGCCGCATACCGAAACTCACCTGTCCTGGCGTCCGCAGGGGGGCGGCTAGATTGGCAAAATCGCACAATAAAGGACGGGTCTTATGTGGTTCGATAATATCCTCGATCCAAAAAGTTTCCGCCGTACGATAGGGAGAGCGCAGCTGGTTCAGACGCTTCTCAATCTCCGCCAGTTTCGCAGCCGGATCGACCGCCTTGTCGATTTCGGCACGATAGGCCGCCTCGATCCCACCCTCAAGGGGAAGCGATCCCCAGCGCGCAGTATACCATGCATAACGGACAGAGTACCGGCCAACGGGCCGATGAGCCGCCCCTGCAACGCCAAAACTGTTGCGTACAATGATGGAACACCAGGGCGTAGTCGATTGATTAATCGCTGACATGGTGCGCACGCCATGGCGGATTGTGCCGGTCCGCTCAGCCTCGCCGCCCACCAAAAAACCGGGGCAGTCGGCTAAGTAAACTAAAGGTAAATGGAAGGTTTCCGCCATATCCACAAAACGGGTAATCTTATCGCAAGCATCCGATGTCCAGGCGCCAGCATAGAAATGAGGATCCGAAGCCATGAGAGCTACTGGCCAGCCATCAAGCCGAGCGAAGCCGGTAATCATGGACCTCCCAAACATCATGCCCATTTCAAAGAACGAACCCTTGTCTACCAGGCTGTTGATGATTTTCCGCATGCGATAGACCTTGCGCGTATTCTTCGGAATAATGCTGTCCAACATTTCGTCCTGACGCCCAGCATCGTCCACAGATTTTCCTCGCGATGCGACGTCGTAAACAGATGACGGCAGGTAAGAGAGGAAGCGGCGGGCACACTCAAAAGCATCCGCTTCAGATTCTGCGGCATGATCAACGCCGCCAGCGGCTGTCTGAATTAAATGCCCCCCGAGTTCCTGTTTGTCCAGATCCTCGCCGATATGTTTCACCACCGGCGGGCCGGCAACAAACATGGCACCTATATCCTTTACCAAAATCGAATAGTGACTGGCCGCCAATCGCGCCGCGCCCAGCCCCGCGACTGACCCCAATCCCAGACCCACGACTGGCACGTTAGCCATGTTTTCGGCCAATAGATCAAAGCCGGACGACTGCCCCACACCGCCGGGTAGATTGGCCCGACCCCGAGTTTCAATGGTCTTGACGGAACCGCCACCGCCCGAACCCTCGATTAGGCGGAGGATAGGTAGGCGCAAATCCTTGGCCATGTATTCCGGATAAATTGCCTTTTCCTTAATGGCGGCATCAGCCGAACCGCCCCGGACCGTGAAGTCATCGCCGCTGATCACCACAGGTCGACCATCGATGAGACCTCTCCCCATGACGCAGTTCGATGGGGAATGCGAGACAATGTTAGCCGCATCGTCATAACTATATGCGCCTGCCGTGGCACCAATTTCCTGAAACGAACCCTGGTCCAGGATTTGATCGATGCGTTCGCGCACCGTTAGGCGACCACCCTTGTGCTGCCGCTCAATCTTTTCCGGACCGCCCAGATTTCGTGCCAAAGAATTGCGCTTGAATAACTCGTCCCGCTCTTCCTGCCAGTCCATGATCTCTCCTGCACGCCAATTGTGCGCGGACTATACACTGGAGCTTCAGAAAAACGAGGCGATTTGGGACAGTGGTTTCTTTACGGTCGCAGCCTTTGGAATTTTTGCATTTTTGTCTGGGTAACCCGTGACCAGCAGAATATAGGGCTTGTCGGTTCTTGGACGTTCGCAGATCTCATTAAGAAAGCCCATGGGCGCCGGCGTATGGGTTAATGTAGCCAGCCCAGCATTATGGAGAGCTAAAACCAAAAACCCTGAAGCGATGGAGACAGATTCAGGTACGTAGTAATTGCGATAGGTGCGTCCGTCTGCACCTTTGCTACGTCGTTCGCCAAAGATGCAGATCAACCATGGTGCCATTTCAAGGAAAGGCTTGGCCGGGTCGGTACCGATGGGTTTTAGGGCGCGAAGCCATTCTTCCCCGGCACGGGCGGCATAAAATTCCCCTTCTTCTTCTTCGGCTAATTCGCGGATCACCCGTTTTTTCACTGGATCGCCAATGACCGCAAAATGCCAGGGCTGGTGATTGGCGCCACTCGGCGCGCGGCCGGCGGTCATTATGCATTGTTCAATAATATCGCGGGGGACGGGTTGGTCAGAAAAGTCTCGTACAGTGTGTCGCCTGCTAACCATTTCATGAAAACACCGCACTGACCGGCGCATCTCAGCCATATTTTGTTTTTGATAGCCGGGCAAGGGGATTGGGCAGAAGTCCGCATCGAATTGTTCATCCAGCATGGCAGCTACTCCGCAAAACGCCTAGACGTCGCATTAATTGGTCGAATTCATAGTTACAATTATCCGTGTCATGGCTCCTTATATAAGACCCAAGTCTCCGGCTGTATTGGAAATCAGCTCAGACATGTAAGCCGGGCGCTTCCACTAACTCCGCAGGTGCTAATGCTTTTGTTTAATTCTTATTTTCGTAATCCTTGAACATAGACCTTTCAATTGGTCAATTTTACGGTTTAGACAGAGTTCTAGCCAATGCTATGAAAACCCACACTTTCACGGGCCTCTGCAGCTCTTTCTCTTAGGACCCGTCGCAATACCTTGTTAGCGGCATTACGTGGCAATTCATCCAAGAAAACATAACCACGCGGGCGCTTATAGGGCGACAGGGTAGAGGACTTACAATGAGCGTCCAGATCTGCAGCGGTTAGAGTGGAATTCTTGGCGACGACACAGGCCACGGTCATTTCGCCCCAGTAATCATCCTTAATTCCGACGATGGAAATATCGGCAACGCCGTCGTGGTCCCGCA
>CAJWZI010000375.1 GCA_913049615.1 uncultured Alphaproteobacteria bacterium
CATAATATGCCCTATATCGTCGATCTGGGCAGCGGCGCACTGACAAACATGGAGGCCCTCGGCCTGCCCCACGAAACCACCGTGCAGGAAACCTTGGCTAATGGCGCCGATCTGGTCAGCTTTTCCGGAGACAAACTATTGGGTGGGCCACAGGCTGGATTGATCGCCGGTCGAGCGGACCTAATCGGAAAGCTCAAAAAAAACCCCATGAAACGCGCCTTGCGCATCGACAAAGTCACTCTAGCAGGCTTGGCTGCAACATTACGCCTATATGCCAATCCCGATACCCTTCGCTCCAGACTGCCAACCCTGCGCCTGCTCTCGCGACCCGTCGATGACATACGGGCGGTAGCCGAGCGCCTGTGCCCAGTTTTACAAGATAGGCTGGGCAACAAAATGACAGTGGCCATCTTGCAGTGTCATGGACAGATAGGCAGTGGCGCGCTGCCTGTTGAAAATCTGGAAAGCGTGGCTTTGAGCATTAGACCTGCCGGACGGCCGTCTGGCGGTACATTGAAACACCTAGCAGCAGCATTTCGCGCCCTGCCCGTCCCGGTATTGGGGCGAATTTCTGAAAATGCCTTGAACTTTGATCTTCGCTGTCTCGAAGAAGAAACGGTTTGGACGACGCAGCTGTCCGAATTGCAAGTTGACCGGCCATGATTATCGCCACAGCCGGCCATGTCGATCACGGCAAAACCACCCTAGTCCGCGCCTTGACGGGTGTAGACACCGACCGTCTGCCGGAGGAAAAGAAGCGCGGCCTGACCATTGACCTCGGTTTTGCCTATCATGAAATTGAAGGCGACGTCATTCTTGGGTTTGTTGACGTGCCGGGGCATGAAAGATTCGTCAAGAACATGTTGGCCGGCGTTGCCACTATTGATTTCGTCCTTTTGGTAGTAGCGGCGGATGACGGCGTCATGCCACAAACGGAAGAACACCTCGCCATTCTCAATTTACTAGGAATTCGGCAGGGCGCGGTGGCTATCACCAAGATCGACAGGGTGGCAACAGAGCGTATTGACTACGTTATGGAGGAAATTGAAATCCTCCTTCACGGTTCGCATTTGGCGGGCTGTCCCGTTTTTCCCGTATCCGGCGAGGTCGGTACCGGCATGGCTGACCTTAGGTCTCATTTAGAGACGACGGCCCGCACCCACGACGAGCGCGCGGTCGAAGGTCATTTCCGACTTTCTGTTGACCGTGCTTTCAATATCCGGGGAGCTGGCTTGGTGGTAACCGGTGCCGTTTACTCGGGACAGGTCACAGTGGGCGATCACCTGATCCTTGCGGCACAAGGAAGCGAGCAGCCCATAGATGCGCGGGTGCGAGGACTGCGGACACTGGATCGCGAAGCTAAAATTGGACGAGCCGGGCAAAGATGCGCTGTAAATATTACCGGCGCTGATATAAATCTGTCGCGGGTCAGCCGGGGCGATTGGTTATTGGCACAAGCCGTTCACGCTCCCGTCCAGAAATTTGATGCGCGCGTCAAAGTCCTGCAAAGCGAAAACCGACCATTGGCCCATTGGACGCCGGTACATGTGCATCTAGGCGCCGCGGATATAACCGGGCGCATCGCCGTGCTAGGTGAAAGACGCATATCTCCAGGACATGACGAACTGGCGCAATTGGTTTTGGATATGCCAATTGGGGCGCTGTTCAGTGATCGCTTCATTTTGCGGGATCAATCGGCGCAACGAACCATCGCTGGCGGCATGGTCGTTGACTTGTATCCTCCCCGTCGCGGGAGAGCGCGGCCTGATCGGCTGGAAATGCTTCGAGCCATGGAGCGAGGAGAGGCAAGAACGGCGTTGACTGCTATGCTTTCCGCTACCAACAACGGCGTCAACTTGTTGCAGTTTGCTAAAACCAGAAACCTCACAGATACGGACGTCAGGAATCTTCGGGGACACGAAAACAATATTTGCCTTCCGAGCGAGCAAGGCGAAATTGTACTGTCCCAAGAACGCTGGCATGCGATCGAACAGACGGTTCTTGATGCTCTGGAAAATTCACACAAAAAACAGCCAGAGGCCGTCGGGCCCAATGATAACGGCCTTCGCATCGCCTTGCAGACCCCGCCCTCACCCACGCTCCTCGTCGCCGTGATCGCCCGCATGATTGAGCAGCGAAAGATCATTCGCGACGGCATTTCCCTGCGGTTACCCGGCCACAGCCCGCGCCCGTCGGATTCTGATTTAGCCCTATGGAAGGATATCGCAACGATATTGGAAGCCGGCGGAATCAGACCTCCCCGAGTTAGAGAAGTCGCGGAAGAACTGAGGATGGATCCTAAACATTTAGAAGCCTTCTTTAAACGTTGTGCCCGCCAAGGGCGTCTTATGGCGGTTGCCCCAAATAGATTTTTTCCTCCTGAGGCCATCGGAGAACTTGCTAAAATCGTCGAAGAGCTGTGCGCCACCGCCGGTGACGAGGGCTTTACCGCCGCCACTTTCAAAAACCAAACCGGCATCGGCCGCAACGTGGCAATCGAGGTTCTAGAATTCTTTGATACAGCCGGCCTGACTCGCCGGGAAGGCAACGCCCGTTATTTGCGCCGATCTGCCTCGGAAGTATTCGGCTAAATTTGAAATATTATTAAATAGAAAAGCAAACCATTGACCTGGAGAAACTATAATCCAGTTGCATTCAAATTGTGGCACCCACTGTAAATAAATCTGTGGAAAACCAATCGATTAGATAGAATATGGTGAGCTTAGCTGTTCCAGTCTAAAATGGGCATTGTTATCGCAGAATTCAAAATCAAGGATCAGGTGAGCAGTACCCAGCACGAAATGATCGGTTAATCTGTAAGGTTGGAACAACACCCCATTTACGGCCCTTCAGTCAAATTCGGTCGCCTAGGTCCATTCTTGTTGCGGACGACTAAATCTGCCGTCCAGCCGCATCCCAGTACGGTTGTCGCAGTTTTCGCTTGAATATCTTACCACTATCCTCCC
>CAJWZI010000376.1 GCA_913049615.1 uncultured Alphaproteobacteria bacterium
CGGTGTGCTGAACAGGCCCGAGGTGGTGTGTCTTACCTAGAGAGCCAACTAACTGGCGATTGGTTTCTTGGAAATCGTATGACCCAAGTAGATGTCACCGTGGCTATCGGTTGGCAGTTTTTGGAAATCGCCGCCAAGGAACTGTTAGCTACTATGGAGGCGCCACGACTTAGCGCACTCAGTGAGCGTATGGGAGGGCTTGACACATTTAAGAACACGCACCCCGGATAGCAGGTTTAGTAAGCCCGGCTAGTTGATCCACACGGCAGACCAATAGAAGCAACAAGGACGCCCAATTGCCTAATAAATTCATTGAAAATTAGCCACAACGACAGCACTCGTTAGGCGGCTATGCTAACTATCAACGATAGCCAAATGACAAAAATCTGTTTGATTGAGGGTCAGGGCAAACGACTAAGGATTGGATCAGGTCCGTAGCGGTTATCGCCCTCCGTTCCCTTCAAGGTGCACAGAACAAGAAGCCAGATCACACCCAAAAAGGGAATGAAATAAAGGAGAAGAAACCATGCTCTTCGGTTGGTGTCATGAAGTCTTCGGCAGGTCACCGATAGAAATGGAATGGTAATTAGCAGCCATAAAATGCTGAATGTAGGCCTCACCTGAACCTGAAAGCCGCCATGGTGGTTGAGATCGCGGATGCCAAGCCCGATATCATCATTGGGTTGCAGCCGGGAGAACTCGTCGGAGCCAAACGTAATTCCAGCAGCATCGATAACCCCAATTAAATAATATAGAACGCAAAAAACGAGGAAACTTAACCAAAACTCGGCTCTGGAAGCCCTGCCTAAAAAAAATACATATTTTACTAACAGATCGGTAAGAAAGGTCGGCATCGATGCCCTCTAGAGCTACCTTTGGCGTCGATAATATATCGAAACTGCTACTGCTGACACCACAATGCGGCACCCACCTCTAGCCACCGCCACGTATTTCGGTACTATCCGCCCATGACGGAGATAGGAAGCCCATCTGATTTAGATCGGCGTTGTGAGGTTTTCGAGACTAGCTGGGGGTGAGACATGGCAATCCGAGAAATCGCCCAGATGGGCAACCCAATTCTGTATCGCCGTGCGGTGGAAGTAACAGATCCGACAGATCCGGAGATCGCCCGCTTGGCGAACGATATGATAGATACCCTGGTGCACGTGGGCGGTTCGGGCATAGCCGCGCCGCAGGTCTATGAATGCCGTCGCCTGGTGGTCTATCGCATGAGTGCACGGCTGATGGACAAGGCGGCGGAGTCACCTGATCCGTGGGTGGTACTGGTTAATCCGGTTCTGGAACCGACCGGCAATGAAACCGCCTCAGGCTGGGAACGCTGTCTCTCCATTCCCGGTCTGCACGGCAAGGTGCCGCGTTATCAGAACCTGCGTCTAAGCTACCAGGATCTGCAGGGTAAAGAAATCGCGGTGGATACCCAGGGACCTTTGGCGGTGCTGCTGCAACACGAATGCGACCATCTCGATGGAGTGCTATACCCGATGCGCATGATTGACCTGTCAAAATTAGAATTCAATGCTGAACCAGGTCACCTGGCCCAGGATATCATTGATGGCGAGCCGGTTTGGCCGGTATTGCGGCAACTCGTTGAAGCCTGGCCCGGGCGCAGCCAGTGGATGGACGGTCAATAGCCCACTCTTTGAGGATCTGCCAACTGAAATCTCGGGAACCAACAACCCCTGCCCTCGCTAATGACATAAGATTAATAAATGAAACTTTATGTGACCTTGACCTCGCCCTATTCACGACTGGTTCGCGCAGTGATCATTGAAAAGAGACTGCAGGACCGTGTCACCGTGACACCAATCCAGACGCGCACGCCGGACAGCCCCCTCTACGCCATCAATCCATCGGGCCGGGTTCCGACCCTGGTCACAGATGATGGCGTAATTTTTGAGGATTCATCGCTGATCTGCACCTATCTGGATCAGCTGGATGGTGCTCCTATCTTCGATATCCCTTACGACGAAAACCGATGGCCCGCCTTGCGCCTCGAAGCCAAGGTGCGGAGCATGCTGGATGGTATCTCGGTATGGGGCCGAGAATTTTACCGACCCGTCGACGAGCGTTCTCCCACAATCATTGATCACGAAACCGCCCGTGCCCATCGAATAGCAGATTCATTGGATAAAGATATCGCAGACGGTCTGTTTGACGGTTCCTTGTCCATTGCCCAATTGTTGCTAGCCTGCGCACTACCTCCCTATTGGCATTGGCCGAACCCGAAATTGGACCTACGGGAAGGCCGCCCTTCCGAATTTCAATGGCGCAGCGACCGCAGTAATTTGAGTACCTGGATAGACCGGTTCTGCAAACGGCCATCGATACAGGAAACCATCCCAATTGAACATTGATTGCTGTCATGGCGAGATAGGCGATCAGCAATCGCTGTTAAGGTATATTGGTTCATCTAATCTGACGCGAAGGCGTTCTAAGGCTTCGCCAAAGCCAGTGGCAAGGCCTACTTCGCCAGGCGTCGGACAGGCTAGTTCTGAACACGGGAAATGGTCGAGCATGGAGTTTCCAGGTTGCGACCAACAATAAGGAGAAAAGGACATGGCAACGCTGATTACAGGTGGTGCGGGTTTTGTCGGCCTGGAGGTGGCACGGCAATTGTTGGACGCGGGCGAAGGGACAGTGACTGTGTTCAGCCGCAACCCCTCGCCTGCCCGTCTGGGCGGCTTGGCCGATCGGGTGAACGCCGTCGCTGGTGACGTCGGTAATTTTTCCCACGTGCTTGATGTGGTCAAGACCACAAAACCGGAGGTGATATATCACCTGGGAGCTATGTTGTCGGTGCCTTCTGACGCAGACCCGGCCAGCGCGATCCAAACCAACGCCATGGGAACATTCTATGTGCTCGAAGCGGCACGGCTGTTCGATGTGCGTCAGGTTATTTTTTCTAGTTCGATTGGCAGCTATGGCTACGATATAGATGGTGGAAC
>CAJWZI010000377.1 GCA_913049615.1 uncultured Alphaproteobacteria bacterium
GAACGTCATGTATGCGAAGATTGCGGCTGGATCAACTACGTTAACCCGAAAATCGTAGTCGGCGCCGTCTGCACCTGGGAGGGCAAAATTCTTTTGTGTAAACGTGCTATAGAGCCGCGATATGGTTATTGGACCGTGCCGGCAGGGTTCTTGGAGGAAGGGGAAAGCACCGCAGAAGGGGCGATGCGCGAGACCATGGAGGAGGCTGGCGCCACGATCGAGATAGATGCCCTGATCGGCATATACAACATTCCCCGGATCAGTCAGGTACACATGATGTATCGGGCCCGGATGACTAGCCCCGATATATACGCCGGCGTGGAAAGCTTGGACGTCAAGCTGGTCGACTGGGACGAGGTTCCCTGGGACGAAATCGCATTTCCATCCGGTGTCTGGGCATTAAAACATTTTCGCGAGACGAAGGACCTGTCCGCCTTTCAACCCTTTGATAATCCCGAAATCGACAGGCATCGAGGCCGCTAATCCATGGTGGAGCCCGAACTGTATGACCTCAAAGTCCACCTGTCCCTCGGCCAGGCGGAGATAATCACCAATGCCGCCCTGGCGGCAGGAAAGGCCGAGGGCATGCTGCCTCTGGTGGTGGTAGTGTTGGATACCGGTGGCCATATGGTGGCTCTGAAACGCCAGGACGGATCGGGCATCCTGCGGGCGGACATTGCCAGAGGCAAGGCGTGGGGCGCTCTGGGTATGGGTATTCCTAGCCGCACCATCCGGGATCGTCTGGGCCAACGCCCGGCCTTTCAAGGCTCCCTTGTGGGCGCCTCTGACGGAAAATTTGTGCCGGTACCAGGTGGCGTGCTGGTTCTGGATACGGATGGCAAGGCTATTGGCGCCGTCGGCATCAGTGGTGATACCTCGGAAAAAGACGAATTTTGCGCCATACAAGGCATTAAGGCCGCTGGGTTGGCATCGGCGCCGACCGAGCCGAATGAATCATGGAAAGCGTCTAGCCTCTAAACCCTCATCCAGCTGGGTCCCCATAGATTGAGGGATCGTTCGTTGTGGGGCCAGTAGCGCACGGCGTCACCATCTTCCATAGTCTCCAACTCGGCTGAGACTTCTACCTTGTAGCCGTCCGGATCCTCTACCATGAAAAACAAGTTGTTGCCGGGTCCGTGGCGGCCGGGACCCCACCACAGATTAATATATAGATCCGACATGTGATCAGCCCAATCCCTGATGTCATTCCAGCACGAGACCTCGTAGGCGTGGTGATCCGGACGGGCGGTGTCCGAGAGGAACATGGCGAAGGAATGATGTTCGGGCGTCGATCGGTAGAAAATTGCCGTCAAGGTTTGGGTGCCATCTGTTTCATCGCGCAGCACGTGGTCCGTGGGAACAAAGCCTAGGGTCGTTTCGTAAAATGCCACCATTGGCGTCAAATTTGCTGTTGCCACCACCACATGTTGCAGGCGGCCGGGGGCGGGGGCCTCGGGGCCGTTGTCAATGCTGTCAAGTGCAGAATTGGGCAACCCAAATACGACCTGACGTCCGTCCGGGTCCGCTACGGCAAAAGCTTCGGTGCCAAACAGGGGGGTGGGCGATGGCATCAAATTCATGCCCTGGACGGTCAAGTAGCTCTTAAAGGCATCAAGACGGTCCGTGTTGGGAAAGCGAAAGGCGCTGTACGGTTGCTCTCCCGCTGTCCCTGTGCCGATGATCAGGCGCCGTTCCTTTCCGCGCAGTAGTCTTGCGCCGTCGTCTAGAGGCGTGTCTGCCATGGCGAAGGCATCGCGATAAAATGCGGCTAGCCGGTCTTGATTGGCCGAATCAAGGCGTATGTGATCCAATTCGGCACCCCAAAGCAGACTTGTGGAGGTCATGCGGCTCTCTCCCTTATTCCGAGGCACCATAGCATGCTGTATCGTCTTCTAACCATAGCCGCGGCGTAACAGGTGCCGTACACCGCGCGCACCGACCTGGGCAATAAAGCAGCCCAGGCTAACCCAAATTCCTGACAATTAGCCAGTGTTTGGGCTGCCGCATGTTAATCGTGCTAGAATTAGGTGCCACGATTATCCTCGCGAGTGGGTTGATCTGCATGGTGCTAAAATCGTTCTTGTCACTAGCGGGGAAGAGTTTCGGTGCCAACTGGCACCGAGTCAGAAAAACCAGCGGACTAACTATGGGAATAGTCAAATGGACAGGCCGCAAACCTGAATTTATTCTCATCGCTGGCAAGATGCCATGAATTGGCGTGGGAGGCGGATGCTGTGGACGAGGTGAATTACGAAGGGATTGCCGATACCCTGAAAAACTTGGGCTTGATACTACGTGGCGGGTTCCATCCACATGGAAAGGATGATGTATCGGCATCAACCGTTGTCCTAATCGGGAACGCTGGGCCGGATCTATGGCAATCATTTCCAGGTCCTGATGGCTCCGGGAATCCCCTGGAGGATTGGTGCCGGAAGGTTCTGCCCCCCATTGCTCGTTCCCTGGGTGCGGACATCTTATTCCCCTTCGATGGTCCGCCTTATCATCCTTTCATGAGATGGGCGCAACGGGCAGAAGGGTTGTCGCCGTCTCCCATTGGGCCGCTGATCCATCCCTGCTATGGTTTGTGGCATGCTTATCGGGGCGCTTTGTTGTTTTCCCACGAGTTGGATGTGCCCCCGCCCTTGAGCGCTAATCCATGCGACAGCTGTGTGGATAAGCCCTGTCTGGCGACTTGTCCTGTGGATGCCTTTGGCGTGGATGGCTATGATGTGCTCGCCTGTGTTTGCCATATAAAAACTCCGGTTGGTAATGATTGTTTGGATTGGGGCTGCCGCGCTCGGCGTGCTTGTCCTATCGGCCGGAACTACCTTTACGCGCCGGAACAGGCGGCCTTCCACATGGCGGCGTTCCTGCGGAATCAGTAACGCGTTGGTACCAATTGGAGCCCCAGGGTTG
>CAJWZI010000378.1 GCA_913049615.1 uncultured Alphaproteobacteria bacterium
GGCTAGTCGAATTATCCCTTTAATTTCAGTAGGTTACAATTTCAGCTATTTACCTAAGCGTAAGTATCGCAGATTTCTTAACGCACAATGCGCCCTACGAAAATGTCTTTTTTGTCTGTTTTAATCGTCCCCTACCGTGCTCCACGAGATTCCGCCCGATGGGCCAAGGAGCTCGAGGTATCATAGCCGGCCATCAAGTCGAGATCGGCAGGCTCACCGCGTTCGGCTTTCACCATCGCCTGCTCCAGTCGGCCGATGGCGTCGTCGAGCTCGTCCTCAGTAATAGTCAGCGGCGGGCTTAGGCGGATGTTGTTGCGCGTGGTTAGCAGGATCAGGCCTTCACCCACGGCATTGAAGCGGATGCGTTCCGCCATGTTGAAATCCGCCTTTTTACTTTGTCGGTCCTCGACGATGTCGAGCATCTGGTACAAGCCGAGGCCGCGTACATCGCCGATAAATTCGAAACGCTGCTTCAGGCGGCCTAGTTTCTCTTCCAGCAGCTCGCCCAGGCGCATAGCGCGGGTTGTCAGGTCGTCGCGGATAACGATCTGCAGTTGCTTTAGGGCGATAGCAGCGGGCAGAGGATCGGAGGAATAAGTGCCGGCCCAGGGCACACCCGCCTTGCCCCGGGCTTGTTCGGCAATCTCGGGCGTTGTCGTGGCACCGGTGATCGCCATACCCGCACTCATACCTTTACCGAAGGTAACGATATCCGGAACTACATCATAATGCTCGAAGGCCCACATTCGACCCGTGCGGCCCGGGGCCAGTTGTGCTTCATCCAGAACCAGCAACGCTCCCCAATCCTCAGCCAGTGCCTGCAGCTTTTTCAGGTATTCAGGCGGCGGCACGTTCATTCCTCCGGGCACTTGAATGGTCTCGGCCATGATCGCCGCGACTTGTTGGTTCGTTAGATGATCCAATTGTTCGGCCGAGGCGTCGATGCAGGCAACGTCGCAACCCGGATATTTCAAGTTTATGGGGCAGCGATAGCAGCTTGGTGAATGGATGGCATTGCGTGCTGCCGGGATCATCAGCGGTGCCATATTGGCACGGCGAGCGCCACCCACCGTGGTCATCGCCTCGACGCCCAGGGTGCCGCCGTGCAGGCCTTTCATCAACGAGACCAGCTCGAACTTGCCAGTAACCCCGATAGCCATTCGCATGGCAATCTCGTTGGCCTCGGAACCGGTTACCGCAAAGTTTGTCACGGAAAGCTCTCCCGGCAGCGTTTCGGCCACCAGTTCGGCGTATTCCAGACTCCAGGGGTTGCTGTACCAGGATGCCTGGTGGGCCAGCAGTTCAGCCTGGGAGCGCATGCAGTCGACCAGTTCGGGGTGGGCATGGCCCAACACCATCGACATCATGCCTGAACTCATGTCGTAGTAGACGTTGTTGTCCACGTCGATCAGTTTAACACCTTCGCCACGGTCAAACATGATCCGCGGCTGATGGCGCCAGCCCAAGACGTGTGCGGCGTCACGATCCACCAAGTCTTGATGGTGTTCCGAAAAACCAAAGTGTTCCTCGAGTGCCGACATCGCAGCTTCCCCCTAATAGTGCATTACCTCAGGATCCGAGATATATGGTAGTCGTCCGGTTGCCGCTCGACAATGTCGGGAACAACTGTTTTGACCTGCTTGGCTGTCCATCTCAATATTCTGCGGTTCTAAGCGCTAACCATAACGCAAACCATCCCACAAACCAGCTAAGCCTGCATGCTCGCGACTTGCGCATCGACGCAAAAATTCCTGGTGACCGTCAGTGCCGCCTAAGCGGTAGCACCGCCCCCGGTCTAATGCCGGTGAAAACGGGTTACTTAATTTTTCCACCAGTTGCGCGACTGATAAGGACATTATTGCCACTTGGTCAAATCAGGCGGGTCGCCTCTTTGATAAGATCCTCTGCCGCATCGCTAAGCAGATCTTCCATGCTATCCCCATGAACAGCTTCCCTACCTATCTCCAGCATCAGGGGCACTGCCAGAGGTGAAACCCTTTTTAGTTGTCTAAATTCGATGCGCCCCTGTATCCGACCCAGCATCTGGCCCAAGCGGCCAATGTCGAGCAATCCGGTCGCGGCATCGTCCTGGGTAGCACGTAGCAGAATATGGTTGGGCTCGTATTTGCGTAGGACGTCATATATGAGGTCGGATGAAAAGGTCATCTGGCGGCCTGTCTTTTCCTTGCCAGGATGGCGGCGGTCAATCAATCCAGCTATCAGAGCCACGTTACGGAACGTGCGTTTCATCAGGTTGGATTCCGCTAGCCATTCCTCCAGATCATCGCCCATCATATCCTCGCTTAACAGAGAATTCACATCCGCCACCGGGTTCAGACTCCAAATCGCAAGGGCGTACTCAGAGGCGACAAATCCGAAGGGACTAAGGCCCCTGCGTTCCATACGCCGGGTCAATAACATACCCAGGGTTTGGTGCGCCAAGCGTCCCTCGAACGGATAACAGACCATGTAATGCTTGCCGCCGCGTGGAAAGCTTTCCACTAGCAAGCCTTCTTCACCAGGCAGAGTAGAGCGGCGACGCTGCATTGACAGCCAATCCTTGACTGGTGAGGGTAAATTTTTTTGTTGTTTTCGATCCGCCAACAACCTACGGACCCGGACAGCGAGATAGGTGGAAAGGGGGAATTTGCCGCCATAATACGACGGCACTTTAGCTTCCTGCCCCGCCGCCCGGCTAACTGTAGCAGAAGTCTCACGCAGGCCTTCGAACCTGAGAATTTCACCTGCGAAAGCAAAGGTATCCCCGATCACCAATTGGTCTATGAACCATTCCTCTATTTGACCCAAATTGCGCCCGCGCAACAGGCGCACGTTGATCATGGGCTCCTGCACGATGGTGCCGACGTTAAGGCGGTATTGCTGGGCTACCCGTGGGCCGGTGATTTG
>CAJWZI010000379.1 GCA_913049615.1 uncultured Alphaproteobacteria bacterium
CAGGTTTCCAAACCCAATACATTCCTCAAATCCTCAATCGCCGGGGTTAATTCATGGGCTACTAAACAAATCTGTCTCAAACGCAACATAACCGGTTCTCCCTACTTATTCTCATTCTTGGGCCACAGGCCGCGTTCCATGAATACGGCTTTTAATAACGCTGTTTCATCGCTCATGATGCCATCGACGCCGAGATCCAAGAGGTGATTTATGGTTGCGCGCTCGTTGATTGTCCAAACATGGACCTTCAGGTTCTTTTCGTGGGCCGCCCGAACAAATCGACGGTCTACAACTGGTAGACCATAATGACGCACGGGCACCTGCGCAGCTTTAGCCACGAATGAGCCAGCCGGTACACCGAAACTAGTCAGCAGCAAACGAACGACCTCTCCGGGACCCATGGAGGTGCAAAGCGCTGGACCCAAAGCGCTGCGAAGGGCGTTTAGACGGCGGCCTGAAAAGCAACCCGCACAAACCCTTTCCAAAACGCTCGGACGGCGCAGAATGTGTATTAAGGGCGCGAGGGCGCCGTCATCTTTTGGGTCGATGTTGATGCGAAGACCAGGCCAGGTAGACAGCACTTCCTCAAATAAAGGAATGGGTTCCCGGCCCTGGACCTTGGCCCGCGACACTTCGGCCCAATCCAGATCAACGATCCGGCCTTTGCGGTCGGTTACCCGGTCCAAACGATCATCATGGAAAGCGACTAGAACGCCGTCGCGCGTAGTATGGACATCTGTCTCAATATAGTCGTAACCAAGGTTTACGGCGTCCTGGAACGCGGCCATCGTATTCTCAGGTTGGCTCGCCGCGCCGCCACGGTGCGCAATCGCCACGGGACCGGGGGCGTCCATATAAGGGTGGGCACTCACACGCCAATTATAACACCACCATGGACGTAAGTAGGACTTTCCTGGCAAAGTGCCAAAAACCATGAACGGAGACATTAAGTGAGCTACGAAACAATAGAATTTGAGATGCAGGGCGCCGTGGCCCGGGTGACGCTGAACCGTCCTAAGGCTTTCAATGCGTTGAGCCTGACCATGTCCAAGGAATTGTGCGATCTGAGCATCAAGTTGAGTGAAGACGATGCTGTTCGTTGCGTGGTTATAACGGGCAGTGGTGATGCAGCATTTTGCGCCGGCGGTGATGTGCCGGGCTTTTCACAGCAATTAGAAAACCTACCTGCCTATGTCAAAGAGATGACAACTTATTTGCATATGGCAATCTCCCGCTTCGCCTGGATGCGGGCACCCGTGATCGCGGCGGTCAATGGCGTTGCGGCAGGCGCGGGATTGAGCCTTTGTGCTTGCACCGACCTAGCCGTCGCCATCGAAAGCGCCTCTTTTACTTCCGCATATACCAAAATCGGGCTCTCGCCGGATGGCAGCTCCACCTATTTTCTTCCGCGCCTAATTGGCACGCGTCGCACGGCTGAGCTTTATCTGACCAACCGAGTGTTAAACGCCCAGGAGGCCTTGGATTGGGGCCTGATCAATCAGGTCGCACCGGCCGATCAGTTCAGAACGGAAGTCGACCAGTTGGTCAGTAAAATTACTGAAGGCGCCCCGTTGGCCCACGGTGCCGTGAAGAAACTACTGATGATGTCGTTGAATGACAGCCTGGAATCGCAAATGGAGCGAGAGACCCGCAGCATTGCAACCCTAGGCGGGACGGCCGATGGCCGCGCGGGCATCCAGGCCTTCGTCAACAAAGAGAAACCGGCCTTTACCGGCAATTAAGAACTGGAGTAAACCCAAGACATGATTTCAGCCGATCCCCGCTATGAGCGCAAACTCATCACCATAAAGGGCCGGCAGATGGCCTATGTGGACGAGGGCCAAGGCGACGCCATCGTCTTCCAGCACGGCAATCCTACATCCTCCTACCTTTGGCGCAACATCATGCCCCATTGCGAGGGTCTGGGCCGCCTGATCGCCTGTGATCTTATTGGCATGGGGGAAAGCGAAAAACTCGAGAACTCTGGACCCGATCGTTATACCTACGCCGAACAACGGGACTATTTGTTCGACCTATGGGACCAGATCGGCGTGGGCGACAATGTGATCTTTGTCATCCATGACTGGGGATCAGCCCTGGGTTTTGATTGGTCCAATCAGAATCGCGACCGTGTGAAGGGCCTTGCCTATATGGAGGCAGTGGTGAAAACCTTGAACTGGTCGGATTTTCCAGATCTAGGCCGCAAGGTCTTTCAGGGTTTCCGTTCGGAAGCCGGAGAAAGCATGATCCTGGACAAGAACATGTTCGTCGAGCGCGTTCTCCCCGGCGCCGTGATCCGGGATATGACCGAAGCGGAAATGAACGAATATCGTAAACCCTATCTCGCAGAAGGCGAGGACCGGCGGCCGACACTGACCTGGCCACGCCAGATCCCCATCGAGGGCGAACCAGAGAATGTCTGCCGGATAGTCGATGACTACGGCGCCTGGCTGGCCCAATCCGACGTACCAAAACTGTTCATCAATGCCGCGCCCGGCTCCATTCTCACTGGCGAACAGCGGGAATTCTGCCGCACCTGGCCGAACCAGACAGAGGTGACGGTGAACGGCATTCATTTCGTCCAGGAAGACAGCCCGGATGAAATTGGCCATGCCGTGGCTGAATTTGTGAAGGGCATTCGCGGCTGAACAAAATAAGGAGATCGCCATGCCGATTATTGATGTCAAAGATGTTCCTAAACAGGATTTTCCCGGGGGCGCCACCTATCAAACCATTGTTGGCGACGACAAAGGATCTACGCCGATCCGCTTAGGCCTTCAAATTTCCGAACCCGGTTATTCAACGGGCACCCACTCCCATCCGTATATGGAAGTTGTGACAGTGATCGAAGGCATGGGCGAGGCCTGGGCGGAAGGCCAGGACGGCGTCACCACTATCA
>CAJWZI010000380.1 GCA_913049615.1 uncultured Alphaproteobacteria bacterium
CTCGATGAATTAAACCGGATGACGGCCGAAGCCTTTGCGGACGCCCTTGGCGATGTGGCAGAACATTCCCCCTGGGTCGCGCAGCAGGCGGCAAAGAGCCGACCGTTCATGGGTAGGGAGGATCTGATCAAGACATTCTCCACGGTGCTGCGAGGCGCGAATGCGGATGACCAGCTAGCCTTGTTGCGTGCTCATCCCGACCTGGCGGGCACGGCCTTATTTGCCGGTCGAGTGACCAAAAATTCTCGAAACGAGCAGGCTGACGCCGGTCTGGACCGGCTGACGGCAGAGGAGTTTCAGAGGTTTACGGAACTCAACAATGCTTATGTCGCCCGCTTTGCCTTCCCTTTTATATTCGCTGTAAAAGGCGCCACGAAGGACAAAATCCTAGCATCGTTCGAGGCGCGGGTCGGCAACGACCGTGAAACGGAATTCGCTAATTCCTTGGATAATGTCTGCCGCATATTCCGCTTCCGCCTTGAGAAACTGGTGGCGCCATGAACGACGCGCGGGTGGTTCGGGGTCGGACGCTCAGTTTTCGGGATGATCCTCGTGTACAGGGTGGTGTCGTTGCTTATGACGACGGTGCGGTAGTGGTGGACGGCGAAGGTCGCATAGAATGGTCGGGCGCCTTTTCCAAAATGCCGAAAGAATTTGCCAACTACGTCATCGATCAATTTTCGGACAAGATCATCGTTCCTGGTTTTATCGACGCCCATGTGCATTTTCCCCAGCAAAGGATGATAGCAGCGCCGGCCAAGGATTTACTCGATTGGTTGAACCGTTTCGCCTACATAGAAGAGGCGCGATATAGCGATAGTGATTTTGCAGCAGCAGCCGCTGACCGCTTTCTAAGTACGTTAATCAGCCATGGCACAACGTCCGCGTTAGCATTTTCATCTGTGCACAAAGGCGCTGCGGACTGCCTGTTCCAGGCAGCGGATAAACGCGGCATGTGTTTAATCACAGGTAAGACCATGATGGACCGGAACGCCCCGAACTCAGTTCTGGACACCGTCGAGACCGGCGCGCGGGACAGCGCCGATCTGATTGCCAAATGGCACCAAACGGGGCGGATGCGTTATGCTATCACTGTTCGGTTTGCCGTCACCTCAACCGATGCGCAATTGCAAGCTGCCGGCGAACTCTACCGCGATTATCCGGATTGCTTGATGCAAACCCATATTTCCGAAAGCGTCGGCGAGATCGAATTCGTCAAACAACTATTTCCCTGGTCCAAAGACTATACCGACGTTTACGACCGATTTAATCTTTTGGGTGCCAACTCTATTTTCGCCCATGGGATCCATCTGTCCGAGCGGGAATGTCAGTCCCTGCATGATTCAGGCTCAATGGTCGTGCATTGCCCGACGTCCAACAACTTCCTTGGCTCAGGCCTGTTCGATATAGACCATCTACGTGCTCCCGGACGGCCTGTGAACGTCGGCGTGGCAACCGATGTGGCTGGTGGCACCAGCTATTCCATGCTGCAAACCCTGGGGGAGGCGTACAAGGTGGCCATATTGAAAGGACGAACGTTGACCGCCTACGATGGTTTCTATCTCGCGACACTGGGGAATGCGCGGGGCTTGGGCATGGAAAGTGACATCGGCAGCCTGGAGCGTGGTGCGTATGCCGATTTGGTCGTTTTAGACCCTGTAGCGACAGACGTTCTAGCAGAACGTAATGAGTTGTCGGAGACCCTCGAAGATACCTTGTTTGCATTGATGATGCTAGGTGATGACCGCGCCGTCCATGCTGTCTTTATCAAGGGTCAAAGACAATGACGGATTATCCCCGTGACATGATCGGTTACGGCCCGATACCACCACAGGCGAATTGGCCAAATGGTGCCAGGTTAGCGGTGCAGTTCGTCATCAATTATGAGGAGGGGGGCGAGAACAACATCCTCCATGGCGACCCCGCGTCGGAAGCATTTCTCTCCGAGATTATCGCCGCTAAACCCTGGCCGGGTCAGCGCCATATGAGTATGGAATCGATCTATGAGTACGGTAGCCGGGTCGGCATATGGCGGTTGCTGAATTTGTTTAACAGTCGGGAGATTCCAGTCACGGTTTTTGCTGTCGCCATGGCTATACAACGAAATCCTGCCGTGGCTGAGGCAGCCCTAGCCAAGGGGCATGAGATTTGCGGCCACGGCTACCGTTGGATTGATTACCGAGATGTGCCAGAAGATGTGGAGCGGGAACATCTTTTCAAGGCCATTGAGATCATCAAGGATGTCACCGGAACCCGCCCCTTGGGCTGGTATACGGGCCGTACTAGCGAAAACACCCGTGCCCTCTTGGCAGAGGAAGGCGGTTTCCTGTACGACGCTGACGATTACAATGACGATCTACCTTTCTGGACTAAGGTAAATGGCACGGATCACCTTGTGGTGCCCTATACTCTGGATGCCAATGACATGCGGTTTGCTTCGCCTCAGGGATTTAATTCAGGTGATCAGTTCTTCGCCTATCTACGGGATGCTTTCGACGCCTTGTTGCAGGAAGGCAAATCAATACCACGCATGATGTCCATTGGTCTGCACTGCCGCCTGGTTGGCCGGCCGGGACGGATCGTCTCCCTGGAGCGATTTATCGATTACGCCCAGGCACATGAAGGTGTCTGGTTCGCCCGCCGGATCGATATCGCGCGCCACTGGCGGACCTATCACTCACCAAAAAATTAGCCGTACCCACCTCCGTCTTCGTGCCAACAACTCCGTCGACCAAACAACTATTGAGGCTCGGCTGACTGACGAGTCGCAAACAAGAACGCTAGCGGTGCTGCGACAGCGGCGGCGAGGGTGAGGAGATGGAAGGCATTGACATAGCCGATCATTGCGGCTTGCAATCGAACCTCGTTCACCAAGCGCAGGCGCAATGGCATGTC
>CAJWZI010000381.1 GCA_913049615.1 uncultured Alphaproteobacteria bacterium
CCCACGAATCACGATCGCGTGGCTGTGGATTTCTGGGACAGCCTCGAAATTTTTGTCACCACGAATGGGACAGAGGACGGTGGCATCACCGTGCGGCAGAAGCACAAGAACAAGAACAAATTGACTTTTATTGACCCGGAGAATTCCCCCATCTTCATGACTGAAGTCGGCTACGATGTCGGCGGAACCATAACCCTTTAGGCTGTACACTATGATCCTAGCGCACGGGACATGTATCTCGATTGACGGCGCGGGTGTGCTTCTTCGTGGGCCGTCAGGATCGGGAAAATCAGATTTGGCTTTACGGCTGCTAAACCGTAAAGATCTCAATGTTCTCCTGGTAGCCGACGACCAGGTCTATCTAGACCAGCGTGGTGAAGACCTTTGGGCTGCTGCGTCTGATGAACTTTCCGGCATGATGGAGGTTCGAGGCGTCGGCTTGGTTGCCGTAGATCATATGGCTGAGGTGCGGGTACGTTTGGTTTTGGACCTTTGCTCGCTAGAGAGCGTCCCCCGTCTGCCCCAGGTAAGCCGTTGTACCATTGACGGGGTAGCGCTCCCTCTTTACCCATGTGCTCCGCTCGAGGCGTCTGCGCCAGATAAGGTAGTGCTCCTGGCACGGTCTCTGGATGGGGACATTTTGCGTTCATGAAGGAAGACATCCTACATCGGCAAGACACGTCCCCACCAACTATCCCCAGGGTCCGCCTGCTCCCGTCATCCTCTGGGCGTGGATCCGGCCGGTCATGGACGGTATCGTCCGCGAGCGGCATTTGTTGGCGCCGTTGAAGAAACGAGCCGATTTGGTGATCGACACTACCAATCTTACGGCAGGAGAATTGCGTGCTCTTATCGACGGTCATTTCCGCTGTGCCGATTCGTTGGGCCTAACGGTATAGGTGATTTCCTTTTCCTATCGATTGGGTCTGCCCCGAGAGGCGGACCTTGTATTCGACGTGCGATTTTTAGCCAACCCTCGCTGTGTTGATGGGTTGCGGCCTCTCACGGGAAATGATCCGGCGGTAGGCGCCTATGTAGTCGCCGACCCTGAGTGCGAGCCTTTTCTGGAATCCTTCGACCAAATACTGCAAACTCTGATACCGCTTTATATAAAAGAGGGAAACGCAATTTGATGGTAGCAATAGGTTGCACGGGCGGACGCTACCGTTTGGTCCATACCGCCGGGGAGTTGGCCCGGCACTTGTCGGCGGCGGGGCACGAAGCATACGTGCGTCATCGCGATGTGGACAAAGGGTGAGCAAGGGGTTTGTAGGCGAGTTCGAGGGGCAAGATATGATTGGCATGGTTTTGGTGACTCATGGCCGGCTGGCCGACGAGTTTATCGCCGCTACCGAGCATGTGGTGGGTCCTCAGGATTGCGTCCGGGCGGTCAGCATTGGACCAGACGACGACATGGAACAGCGCCGCAACGACATCGTTCAGGCGGTGGAGGATGTGGATAGAGGTGATGGTGTGATTCTGTTGACGGATATGTTCGGCGGCACGCCATCCAATCTAGCGATCTCGTTGCTGGATCGCTCCAATGTAGAGGTCATCGCTGGTGTAAATTTACCCATGCTGATTAAGCTGGTAAAGGTGCGTCAGGACAACAATCTCGCTGATGCCGTTGCTAAGGCGCAAGAATCCGGCCGAAAATACATCAATGTGGCCTCGATCTTGTTGCAGGGCGATAAATGAGTCTCGTGTGAGAAAAAATACCGTTCAACGTACATTGCCCATTATCAATCGCCGTGGACTTCACGCCCGAGCCGCGGCTAAATTCGTAAATTGCGCGGAACGTTTCCAGGCGGAAATTTTTGTCAAGCGCAATGGAGTTGAGGTGCCGGGTCGATCGATCATGGGACTGATGATGCTGGCGGCAGCTCCAGGCACGGAAATCGAGATTTGTGCGACCGGCTTAGATGCTGCCGAGGCAGTCGAGGCTCTGGCGGTTCTGACTGCTGGTAAGTTCGACGAAGACCAGGACAAGGAGGCATAGCTATGGCAAATTATGTTTTGATCCATGGCTCGTTCCAGGGTGGCTGGATCTGGCAACCCACGGTCGAACGGTTGCGACAGGCCGGACACACGGTTTATGCCCCCACTATGGACGGCTGTGCGGAGCGGCAGAGGGGTCTGCGTGTTGGCATTACCGCCACCACCATGGCCAAGGAGGTAGTAGATCTGTTTTTCTATGAAGACCTGGAGGATGTAATCCTGGTGGGCACATCGTCGGGTGGCATCATCATCTCCAAGGCGGCAGAACTAGCTCGAGAAAAAATTAGGCATTTGGTCTATATTGATGCCCTTGCTCCCCAACCCGGCGAAACTGTCGCAGACATCGTGATCCGCGGGCCTAATCCGGAACCCTACGAAGAAACCGAATTCGCTTCTGGCCCTAGCCGGGAAGGCATGTCAGCCCGGCTGTTCGCCGACCTTGAACCGAAACTGAAAAAATGGGCGTTGGATCGTGCCACTCTCCACCCCAAGGGGGCCTCAGCCGCTAACCTTGACAAATTCTGGGCCCAGAACTGGCTGGCCACAGTAATTTATTGTACGGGAAGTTTGAATCCGTCTGAAGCACACCAGCGACGCACAAAAGAAAAATTGCATGCTTATTGGCATGCCATTGATGCCGGTCATTACCCTATGTTGAGCCATAGCGACAAAACGGCGCGGCTGCTCATGGAAGAAATCAGCCGATAGACCCACGGATCCAGGTGTTATCAATGCCCGCTGCTGATCTGTACCCAGCCTGTGGCGGCAAGAGCGGCTTTCCTGCCGATGGTTAGATCCATTAAACTTTTCTGTAAGCCGGTCCATCCGCCGGACCTACGGGCAGAAAAGGAGACACTATGAGCTATTTTGACCTTGGCGCCTTCGAGCGCACCAT
>CAJWZI010000382.1 GCA_913049615.1 uncultured Alphaproteobacteria bacterium
TATTGCTTTTGGTGGTCTATGCGTATGAAGTTTGGGTGTGATCCGAAATATCCAACCCATGCTAGGTCGGCTACCATATATCCCCCGATAGGCCAGACACCATAATATGCATATGTGAATACTGCGCCCTAGACCCGTTCGTCCTGCAATGCACGTCGACGGACTTTGCCAGCATCATCCCGAACAGGTTCCGTGACGAACTCCATGGTACGGGGAATTTTGTAGCGCACCAAATGATCGGCCAAATGGGCTAAGAGGGCCTCTTCCTCCACGTCCCCATCCGGGATGTCAATAATGGCATGGACAAGGTTGCCCATGTCCTCGTCCGGAAGGCCAATGACCGCCGATGAACGTACACCTGGGTAAAGATCAATAGCTGCCTCGACCTCCGCCGGATAAATGTTAGCGCCGCCCGAGAGTATCATGTCACTACGTCGGTCAGTCAGGTATAAGAACCCATCATCGTCCAGATAACCCATATCACCAAGGGACTCCCAACCCCCTTGTACGGATTTCGCCTTGGCACCAATGTAGAAATAGGTAGCGCCCTGGCCGGCGTCAGGTAACAGGAAAATCTCGCCCACCTCTCCATTGGGAAGGGGATTGCCCCCGTCATCGACGATTTTGATCTGAAACCCTTCTTGGGGCTTGCCCACGGAGCCACGGTGACTCAACCATTCGGTGCCCGACAATGTTGTAAACCCTTGTGCCTCGGTTCCACCGTAAAGCTCCATGAGGACATCACCGCCAAACCAGTTAATGAACTCCTCTTTCAACCAGGCTGGACAGGGTGCTGCCATATGCCAGACCACCTGCAGGGAACTGACATCATACTCATCCCGTTGTGCCGCCGGCAAACGCCACATGCGCTGCATCATAGTCGGAACCAAATACAGGAAATTGACCCGGTACCGATCGATCATTTCCAAAGTTTGAGCCGCATCAAATCTCGAAGTAATCACCAAGTGATGTCCCATCTGCATGCTAAGCATGCCCAATCCAAACGGCCCATTGTGATAAAGGGGTCCAGGAACCAGGGCCACCTGCTCCAACTTGGCTCCAAATCTCTCCTCCAAGGGATCCGCAGATGCCGGATCTTTTGACACAATCAATTTTGGCCGGCCCGTGGATCCACCCGATGTCATCGCCTTCCAATAAAGCGCCGTCACTTCTGGCAAGGGAGCATCCGATAGACCGGGATCAGGTGCAAAGCCCGCCTCAATACAAACAGTTCCAGGAAGAGCCGACGGCTTGGCGCCAACAACAAGGCTAGGACTGCCCAATGCAACAATCTGCCGGCGCTCATGATCGGGTAGACGATATGACACGGGCTGTGGTGTCGCACCCAATTTCCAAGCAGCAAAAACGGCCTCGATGAATTCAATGCAATTTGGTAAGGCAATCGTGACAAAATCGTCTGCCTTTACCCCAATTTCTTGATAAGCACGTGCTAAACGATTAGTCCGGGCTTCCAATTCCTCCCGGGTCAGCGTTATGCCTTCATGGGTCAGAGCAGGCTTGTTCGGGTTGCGGTCGGACCAAAAGGCCAGCAGCCGCGAAAATGATACCTCACTCATTTCTGGCCTCGATGATATTCATCCGCAACTGACATGTACGGCGTTCGCTGTATACTGCATCGCAAATATTGATAGGTCAAAATGTCCCCGTTTTGGCGTAGATCGTATGAAGGTGTATCTAGACATGGTCACAAATCAACCACACCAATCGGGCCGGCATTTCCTGCAGATACCCGGTCCCACCAATGTACCCGACCGCATCCTACGTGCCATAGATGGGGCCACCATCGACCATCGCGGCCCGGAGTTCGAGCAGCTGGCCATGCGTATTTTATCCGGCATCAAACCGATATTCCAAACTTCTGATCCGGTGTTGATTTATACCGCATCTGGCACGGGCGCTTGGGAGGCTGCACTAGTCAATACCTTGAACCCGGGCGATCGAGTTCTCATGGCCGAAACGGGCCAATTCTCGACCCTATGGCGCAGTCTGGCAAATAAATTGGGCCTGGATGTTCAATTTCTGCCTGGCGACTGGCGCCATGGAGTGCGCGCTACAGACATCGCGGCTGCCCTTGCGAAGGATACTGATTACCTGATTAAGGCGGTGTGCTGCGTGCACAACGAAACTTCCACCGGGGTCACATCGGATATCACTGCTGTGCGCAATGTGATGGATGAATTGCGGCATCCCGCGCTGCTGATGGTGGACACGATCTCATCCCTTGCGTCAATTGATTACAAACATGACGAATGGGGAGTAGACGTCACCATCGGCGGATCTCAAAAGGGCTTGATGCTGCCGCCGGGCCTTAGCTTCAATGCCATCAGCAACAAGGCCTTGCAGATACACGAAACAGCCAAAATGAACCGGTCTTATTGGGATTGGACCGCTATGTTGGCGGCGAACAAGAATGGTGCCTTTCCCTACACACCGGCCACCAATCTACTCTACGGCCTGGATGAGGCAATTACGATATTGGAGGAGGAGGGTTTAAAAAATGTTTTCCGGCGCCATGCACGCCTGGCCGAGGCCACCCGAAGGGCTGTTGCAGCATGGGGCCTTGAAACGGTAGCCCAAGTGCATTCTGAAGCTTCGAACAGCCTGACAGCAGTGATGCTGCCTGATATCCATAATGCCGATACCTTCCGCACCCTAGTTCTGGAGCGGTTCAACATGTCGCTGGGTAATGGGCTTGGCCGTCTGGCCGGCAAGGTATTTCGCATCGGGCATTTGGGCGCCTTTAACGAACTGATGCTGGCAGGCACCTTGTCCGGTGTGGAGATGGGTCTATCTGCTGCCGGCATACCGCACGAAAAGGGCGGAGTTCAGGCAGCTTTAGACTATCTATCATCAAGTTAATCCTCATGCG
>CAJWZI010000383.1 GCA_913049615.1 uncultured Alphaproteobacteria bacterium
ATCTGACCGGGGACAGCATCCGTTATCCCGGGTCGCGCATCGTAGCTTAGTAGATTATGCAGGCTGATTTGGGAGGTCGGTATACAAGCCCGCCGGATTGCAATCGTGATGTTGGAAATTGTCCAATTTTCTGCACTGACGTCGGCAAAGCGGTTAAGCAAATGATGCTCAGCCGTCGTTGACATGGTTAGCGGCCAACTGTATGTTCCGCCGACCTTTTTGCCCTGTTTAGGGTATTTACGCCATAAAGATCACCGGTGTGACCATGAAAGTACGTAATTCTCTGAAGTCGGCAAAAAACCGCCATCGCGATTGCCGAGTGGTCCGCCGCAAGGGCCGAGTATATGTGATCAACAAAACCAACCGCCGTTTCAAGGCGCGCCAGGGTTAGTCAATCCAACTGTTGAGCTGTTGGGCTCACCGACACCAAGCCTTTTGAGTGTGGTTTTGTGCTGCATGGTTCTACGCCATTAGTTTGTCTGGTATGATCGGCCGGTCTAAGGATCGGAGAACACATCATGTTGATGCCCAAAGCAGAGGGCGAGATCTTGGCACAGCGAAAAGATTTGCTGACCGATTTGCGCGCCATCGTACCAGGTGAGGGTGTAATTGCTGACGAGATCGCCTTGCGGGCCTATGAGAGTGACGGTCTTTCGGTTTATCGTCAGGTGCCCATGGCCGTGGTATTGCCAGAAACTGTCGCACAGGTTTCGGAGATAATGAAGTTATGCGACAAGCGGCAAATTAAAGTGGTCCCACGGGGTGCTGGCACCTCCCTCTCTGGTGGTGCCTTACCGTTGGAAGACGGAATTGTCCTGGGGCTAGGAAAATTCAACAAAATACTGGAAATCGATTACGAAAACCGCGCCGTTCGGGTGCAACCGGGCGTGACTAACTTGGGAATTTCCCAGGCTGTGGACCACGAAGAATTCTACTACGCCCCTGACCCCTCAAGCCAGATCGCTTGTTCCATTGGCGGCAACGTGGCGGAAAACGCCGGGGGTGTGCATTGCCTGAAATATGGGGTCACCACCAATAACCTGCTCGGCCTGGAAATGGTACTTTTGTCTGGCGAAGTGATCCGCCTAGGGGGCAAACATCTGGACAGCGGTGGATATGATCTCATGGGCCTTTTGACTGGGTCTGAAGGGCTTTTAGGCGTGGTTACGGAAATTACCGTCCGCATTTTGAAGAAACCAGAGACTGCGCGGGCGGTTTTGATTGGTTTTCCATCATCGGTACAGGCAGGCGATTGTGTGGGTAAGGTAATCGGAGCAGGCATCATTCCGGGCGGTATGGAAATGATGGACAAAGCTGCTATTCATGCCTCCGAAGAATTTTGCAATTCTGGTTATCCGTTGGAAGCCGAGGCGTTGCTGATCGTCGAACTGGATGGCCCCCAACGGGAAGTAGATCACCTGATCGAACAGGTCGGCGAGATTGCGACGGCTTGCGGATCGACCTCTCTGCGCATATCCGAGAACGAAGATGAGCGCGTAGCATTCTGGGCTGGACGAAAAGCGGCCTTCCCCGCAATCGGTCGCATTAGTCCGGACTATATGTGCATGGATGGCACAATTCCGCGCAACCGACTGCCGGAAGTTCTAAAGCGTATGAGCGAATTGAGCGCGCATCACGGTCTGCGCGTGGCCAATGTATTTCATGCGGGTGACGGCAATTTGCATCCCCTAATCCTTTTCGATGCCAATGCGGGGGAATTAGAAACTGCAGAAAAATTTGGCGCCGACATTCTGCGCCTGTGCGTCGAGGTGGGTGGCGTGCTGACCGGCGAACACGGCATCGGCATTGAAAAGAGAGATCTTATGGGTGAGGTCTTCACGGACGAGGACCTAGCTCAACAACAACGGATCAAATGCGCATTTGATCCTAATGGTCGCCTCAATCCAGGCAAGGTCTTTCCCGTTCTGCACCGCTGCGCCGAACTTGGCCAAATGGTTGTGCATAAGGGTCAGATGCCATATCCGGAACTCCCGCGATTTTAATGACGGAAGACTTGAAACCCGTCAACGCGAAACAGGTGGCAGAAATTCTCACCTGGGCCGGGGCTGAGGAGAAGACCGTGGAACTTGTCGGTAGCGGCAGCAAGGTCGACCTTGGCCGTCCTATTACGACGGATTTTCGTTTGCACCTTTCCGCGCTTGAGGGTGTCGATTTGTATGAGCCTGAAGAACTTGTACTGCGCGCCGGCGCGGCAACCTCGTTGGGGAAAATTCAGGCTATGCTGGCTCAACAACGCCAGCAGTTGGCGTTTGAGCCGCCTGATTTCAGCGAACTATATGGCCATGTCAAAGACCAGACAATCGGCGGCGTGCTAGCCGGTAATCTGGCTGGTCCACGCCGGATCAAGGCCGGAGCGGCGCGGGACCACTTTCTGGGGCTGGAGGCCGTATCGGGCCGGGGTGGCATGTTTAAGTCGGGCGGCCGGGTGGTTAAGAACGTCACCGGGTATGATCTATGCAAACTTATGGCAGGTAGTTTCGGTACACTGGCGGCGTTGACCGAAGTCACCGTTAAGGTTCTGCCAGCGCCAGAAAAAATTCGCACGGTGCTATTGTTCGGGCAGAACGATAGCCAAGCCATTCCGGCAATGAGTAGGGCTGCTGGCAGCCCACACGAGGTGTCTGCTCTGGCTCACCTGCCCGACGTCATCGCGTCCCGATCTACGGTATCCTATATCCGCAATGCCGGGGCATCGGTCACGGCTGTACGTGTTGAAGGACCCGGTCCATCCGTTGAACACCGCGCGGATAGGTTGCGGCAGCTATGGGGTGACTATGGCGAGGTTGAGGAACTGCATGGCCACAACAGCAACATATTTTGGCGCGAGGTCGCCAACGTGGCATCCTTGCTGCCTAACCCGGATG
>CAJWZI010000384.1 GCA_913049615.1 uncultured Alphaproteobacteria bacterium
TTGGTGCATTTGTTGATTTTCGCCAAGAAGTAGTTACCCGGCGTACGCAGTATTTGCTGGGCCAGGCGCGGGAGCGGGCGCACGTTTTGGCTGGGCTGTCTATCGCTGTCGCCAACATAGATGAAGTCATCGCACTGATCCGTTCCGCGCCCGATCCAGCGACAGCCCGAGCCCAATTAATGGAACGGGATTGGCCGGCACGGGATGTGGAGGAAATGATCCAGTTGATCGACGAGCCGGGACACCAGGTGGTGAATGGCATTTACAAACTAAGTGAAATTCAAGCCCGCGCCATCCTTGATCTACGCCTGCAGCGACTGACGACAATGGGCCGAGACGAGGTCGGCGAGGAACTTCGGGAACTAGGGGAGAAGATCCTAGATCATTTAGACGTTCTGCGGTCCGGCAATCGCCTAAAGGCCATAGTCCGTGAAGAACTACTGGATATGAAGGAACGATTTGCTACGCCCCGGCGCAGTGAAATCATCGAAGCCGAGGTGGACCAGGAAGACGAAGATCTGATACAGCGAGAGGACATGGTGGTGACCGTGTCTCACAACGGCTATGTCAAGCGCGTACCGTTATCCACTTATCGCCCGCAGCGTCGCGGGGGCAAGGGACGGCAAGGCATGGCGACGCGGGACGAAGATTTTGTCTCGCAGTTGTTCGTGGCCAATACTCATACGCCTATGTTGTTTTTTTCCTCTACGGGCAAGGTTTATCTTTTGAAAGTCTTTCGATTGCCGCTTGCCGCGCCACAGGCCCGAGGCAAAGCCATGGTCAATTTGTTCCCGTTGGAGACCGGGGAGACCATTCACACTGTCCTACCCTTGCCCGAGGATGAGGCTGAATGGGCTGACCGTTACGTGATGTTTGCCACTTCGTCCGGATCAGTGCGTCGAAATGAACTGGCCGATTTCAAACGGGTTCAAGCCAACGGTAAGATCGCCATGAAACTGCCCGACGGCGAACGTATCGTCGGCGTCGCCATATGTGGCGCTAATGATGACATCCTGCTGTCAGGGCGGGGGGGCAAGTGTATTCGTTTTCCCGTGATTGATGTACGTGTTTTCAAGAGCCGGGATAGTATCGGTGTCCGGGGCATCCGGCTATTAGGAGATGATGAACTAATCGCCATGTCGATCCTGCGTCATACGGATTTTGACAGCGATCTGCGGGAGCGCTATTTGCGCTGGTCCAATGCACGGCGTCGGTTGGAGGGCGATAGTGAGGGCAACGGCGGACCCTTGCCCAATCCCCCGGCCGAAGCGAAGGAGATGGCGTCGGCAGAGCAATTTGTTTTGTCTATTACCGAAAATGGTTATGGCAAGCGGACGTCTGCCTATGAATATCGGGTTACGGGCCGCGGTGGTCAGGGCATCATTAATATCGAGGCTTCGGATCGCAATGGGCCCGTCGTTGCCTCTGCACCAGTCGAGGAAGATCACCAAATTATGCTAGTCACGGACACGGGCCGGTTAATCCGAACAACGGTGCACGAAATTCGCATCGCCGGGCGTAATACACAGGGGGTCACGTTGTTTGATGTGGAACCGAACGAGCGCGTAGTCTCCGTCGCTTGGTTGTCGGAGCAGGGGGTTGCGAAAACATGTACGTGAACGACAAATGAACCAAGAATTTTGGGACTTTTCCATCCTTTTCACCTTTCATTGTCGGCACCGAAAGGTTAATGATCCAGGAAGAGCCGTGGGGTTTTGGTTAGGAGGCAGTTTTGTCGAATGAGCGTGTGGGTTTCTATCCCGGAACCTTTGACCCTATTACGTTGGGGCATGGCGATATCATTCAGCGCGCGGCCCAGATCGTGGATCGTTTAGTGATTGGTGTGGCCATTAATCTTAATAAAGGGCCTATGTTCAATCTGGATGAACGGGTTGAGATGGTTCGCAATGAATTGGACGCGATGAAAAGGCGCTTGAACGGCTGTGTTATTGAGGTTCATCCTTATGATGATCTGACGATCCATTGCGCTCAGGAACACGGCGCCAATATTATAATTCGTGGACTACGGGCCGTCACCGATTTTGAATATGAATATCAATTAGTGGGCATGAACCGCCAACTGGACGAGGCAATTGAGACAATATTCATAATGGCGAACCATGAGTATCAATTCATCGCTTCGCGTCTGGTAAAAGAAATTGCGCAGCTAAATGGCGGAATTTCTTCGTTTGTATCTGAACGAGTTGCTCAGCGGTTGCTGGAGCGGGTTGGCCGGGCCTAGCTTTGCTACATAAGAGGTGGCGAAATGCTGTTAAGACGATTTGTTTTCGTTTGTTTCATGGCCTTGGCATTTCTAGCCAGGCAATCAGGAGCAGTAGACTTGGAAAATACCATCTATTTGGAGCTCAAAGACGGTCGGGTTACCATCGAAATGCGTCCTGACCTCGCGCCCAACCATGTGGCGCGTGTTAAGGAACTAGTGCGACAAGAATTCTACAATGGTGTCGTTTTTCATCGGGTGATCGAGGATTTTATGGCTCAGACTGGCGATCCGACCGGAACAGGCTCGGGAGGATCTGGCCAGAAGCTGGATGCAGAATTCACCAATGAAAAACATTTACGCGGTACAGTCTCGATGGCCCGCGCCGGTGATCCCAATAGTGCTGACAGCCAATTCTTCATTGTTTTCAAGACGGCACCGTGGCTGGATGGGCAGTATTCCATCTGGGGTCAGGTCACTGACGGTATGGATGTTGTGGACAAGATCAAAATGGGCGCGCCTGGCAGTGGCACGGTAAATGAACCTGACAAGATTGTTTCCATGCAGGTTGCTGCCGACGCGGAATAACTTCCAATCCGTGGTGCCCAATGATCAGATTGCCACGCCATGGATGTCGAATTATTTAACTTTGAGTTACCTGAC
>CAJWZI010000385.1 GCA_913049615.1 uncultured Alphaproteobacteria bacterium
ATGAAATTGGGTCTAGTCATGGGCACTGGTACTGGTGCCGGTATTGAAATCGACATGGATCTAATCCGGGAAGCGGAGGATCTAGGCTTTGACTCGGTCTGGACGTCGGAAGCCTGGGGATCGGACGCAATTTCCTCCGCCTCTTGGGTGCTAGCGCAGACCACTAAAATAAAAGTCGGCACCGGCATTATCCAAATGTCTGCCCGCACCCCCGCAATGGCGGCCATGACTGCCATGACGCTGCAGCAGCTATCCGGTGATCGCTTTATATTGGGTATAGGACCTTCCGGCCCTCAAGTTATCGAAGGTTGGCATGGCGAGCCCTATGGCCGTCCACTAACGCGGACACGGGAATATATAGATATCATCCGTAAGATAGAGGCGCGTGATGGACCGCTGATCCACGATGGCCACCATTATCAAATCCCCCGCACAGGCGAAGGCACAACCAACTTGGGCAAGCCACTGAAAGGCATTCTGCACAGCATATCACCCCTAAAGATTGTCACCGGCACCATCGCGCCCGCCGGAGTACGGGTCAGCGCAGAGGTCGCGGATGGCATGATACCTGTCTTTATGAACCCAAATCGGTTTGATGTGTTCGAGGATGCACTGAATGATGGATTTGAAAAGGCCGGTGGCGGCAAGAGCTTGGATAATTTTACCGTCACACCGTTCTGCGCCATCAACCTAATGGATGATGAAGCCGCCGCCCGTCAGCCAGCTCGGGAAAACCTGGCACTGTACATAGGCGGAATGGGCGCACGCGATAAGAATTTCTACAACGACTATGCCAAGCGTCTCGGTCACGAGGGCGCGGCAGTGGAGATTCAGGACCATTTCCTGGCCGGCCGGCGAGCAGAGGCCTTAGCATCAGTGCCGGATGAATTGATCGACCAGGTAGCCTTGACCGGCCCGGCCGGCAAAATTACAGAACGCCTACAAGATTGGAAAACGGCAGCCAAGGAAAACAAGGTTCATTCCTTGTTAGCCCGCGTCAGTAGCTCCCAGGAGTTGCAGGTGCTGGCCAAGGCCGTCTTGTAATGATGCGCCGGGTCACGTCCAACCAGGTCCCCGAGCCCTTGCTGGAAACCTGGTCAAACTGCAAAGTTCACGGAGACTTCTTCCAGATCGCCGGCATGGTGTCTGGTTATGAAAACGATGAAATTGCCGGTGGCGATGATGTATACGAGCAGGCCCGCCTGACTTTCATCAAGATCAAGAATCTGGTGGAGGAAGCCGGCGCCGTCATGGATGACATCATCAAGGTCACAATATTTGTCACAGACATCAGCCGCCGCGAAGAAGTGTGGAAAGCTCGGCGGGAATTTTTCACCGGCGATTTTCCCTGTTCCACGCTGGTCGAAGTCGCGGCCCTGGCGCGACCCGGCCTAGCGGTAGAAATTGAGGCACACGGCTTCATTGGAGCAAGTAAGTAGGATGCGTATTAGTGGCTTATCGGCGATCATTACAGGTGGAAGTTCTGGTCTCGGGGCAGCTACCGCACGGCATTTAGCTGGAATCGGCGCGAAGGTAGCCATTCTGGACGTTAATATAGATCTGGCCCGCACGGTCGCTTCGGAAATTGGCGGCATCGCTGTGGAATGTGATGTATCCTCAGGAGAACAGGGTGAAGCGGCGGTCAAGGCCGCTCGCGAGGCTCACGGCCCAGCGCAAATCTCCGTCTGTTGCGCCGGGATCGCAGAAAGCCGCCTAATGTTGGGCAAGGACGGGCCAGCACCCTTGACCCATCACACCCGCATCGTCGATGTGCATCTGGTTGGAACCTACAACATCTGCCGTCTGGCTGCAGCGGAAATGGCGGAATGCGAGCCAGATTCCGAGACCGGGGAACGGGGCGTGATGATCAACACCGCCTCCATCGCTGGATACGACGGCCCGCCCGGGGCCACAACCTACAATGCAGTAAAGGCAGCCGTCGCGGCCATGTGTCTGCCTATGGCTAGGGAGCTTTCTCGCCACGCCATACGGGTCATGGCTATCGCACCAGGCATCTTTCTCACTCCCATGGCTGAGAGCCTGCGGCCGGAATACGTCAAGGAAATGACAGACGCCGTTCCGTTTCCAAAAAGGTTCGGCAAACCTTCAGAATACGCCCGCATGGTCGAAACAATTATCACCAACCCGATGCTGAATGGGGAAACTATTCGTGTGGACGGCGCTCTGCGCATGCACTGATAATTGGATGCTGACAATCAAGACTTAACGCGATCGCGCCAGCAAGACGCCGCTAACCACAATCAAGGCCATGCCGATGTACAGTCCCCACCCCGGCACCTCGCCGAAGATTAGGACGCCATAGAGACCTGAAAACACCATTGTCGCATACAGCAAGGGTGCGACGAAATTTGCGTCTGCGGTCGACATGGCAACCAGAGTGAGGCGCTGCCCCATAATGGCTACCAGACCAGTACCTGCCAGGCAGAGCCATTGCCATGCCTCGGGCCAGACCCAGTCTGCCAAGGCCAAGGGACTGACTAGCACAGCACCCATGATATTTCCCATGAACAACATCACCAAGGGCCGGTCGCCTAAGCGTGATAGCCATTTCAACACCGCCACCTCCGCCCCCATACACAATGCTGAGGCTATGGCTATCAACGAGCCTGTATTGAAAATGTCGCCTTCTGGTCCAGCAATGACGACCACCCCAGTGAAACCAACCAAGGCCGCCAGCCATCTGAGTGGGCCGGCCCGCTCACCCAAAAAAAGGATTGCCAGTATCATCGTAAAGATAGGCGCACTAAAACCAATTGCCGTGGCGTTAGCCAACGGCATCACCTGGAAAGCCAAAAACATTAATACCACGCAGGAAGTGCCAAATCCGGCGCGCAATGCATACTTCTCCGGATGACG
>CAJWZI010000386.1 GCA_913049615.1 uncultured Alphaproteobacteria bacterium
CACGACGTCAACATTGATTTTCTGGTTCAAGCCCAGCAATGAAATTCAATTCAGTTGCCATACCGGCGCTTGCCGACAGTATCCAGTGATGCCAGACAAAATTGATTGCCGCATTCCATCAAATGGTACAATGCTGCCATGACAGAGATTCTCGAAGGCGGTGAAATCCGCGATACCCCGCTGGGGGAGGCCCTGGGCGAACGCTACCTCTCCTATGCCCTGTCCACCATCACATCTCGTAGCCTGCCTGATGTGCGCGACGGTATGAAGCCAGTACATCGGCGTATCCTGTACGCCATGCGGCAGTTGAAGTTGGACCCAAATTCCAGCTTCAAGAAATGTGCCCGCATCGTCGGCGATGTCATGGGCAAGTTTCATCCCCATGGCGACCAGGCAATCTATGACGCCCTGGTGCGCCTGGCCCAGGAATTCGCCCAGCGCTATCCGTTGGTGGATGGTCAGGGCAATTTCGGAAACGTGGACGGGGATAACGCCGCCGCCATGCGCTATACTGAGGCGCGCATGACAGACGTCGCCAGGGCCCTGTTGCAGGGCATTGACCTGGACACAGTGGATTTTCGCGAAACCTACGATGGCGAGGACAAGGAACCTATGGTCCTGCCCGGCGCCTTCCCCAATCTGCTGGCTAATGGTGCCGCCGGTATCGCCGTTGGCATGGCAACCTCCATCCCGCCGCACAATATCCTCGAACTGAGCACTGCCCTTCTGCACCTGATCAAATTCCCCAATGCCGGCATTGACAAACTGTCGCAACTAATTCCCGGACCTGACTTCCCCACCGGCGGTGTTGTCGTTGAGGACCACGCAAGCATCGTGGAGTCCTACAAGACAGGGCGAGGCGGTTTCCGACTGCGGGCGAAGTGGGAGGTCGAAAAGGGCAAGCGCGGCACCTACAATGTCATCGTCACAGAAATCCCCTATCAGGTTCCCAAGGGTCGGATCATCGAAAAGGTGGCGGAACTGCTGCACCAGCGAAAACTACCCCTTCTAGCGGACATCCGCGATGAATCGGCAGAGGATATTCGCCTGGTGCTAGAACCCAAATCGGGCCGGGTGGAGGCGGAGATGCTGATGGAGCATCTATTCCGCTTGAGTGAACTTGAGGTGCGCATAGGATTGAACATGAATGTGCTGGGCGCTGACCAGACTCCACGAGTGATAAACCTGCGGGAGGCCTTGCAAGCCTTCCTAGACCATCGCCATGTGGTCTTGGTCCGTCGCACGGAGCATCGTCTCGGGCAGATCGATCGGCGGCTTGAAATATTGGGCGCCTATTTGGCGTGTTATCTAAATCTGGACGCGGTAATCCACATCATCCGGGAAGAAGATGAGCCCAAACAGGCGCTGATGAAAACCTTGGACCTGACGGATGTGCAGGCGGATGCGATCCTAAACATGCGATTGCGCATCTTAAGAAAGCTCGAGGAGATGGAGATAAGGGCCGAAGATAAGGCCTTAAGGGAAGAACGAAAGGACCTCAAGACGTTGTTAAATTTCGAGGGCAAGCGCTGGTCCGCTATCGCAGACGAAATCCGCGAGATGCGTAAGACTTTTGGTGATAACCCCATCCTTGGGTCCCGGCGCACCTCTTTTGCCGAGGCACCTACCGGCGAGTTGAATCCCATGGAAACCATGGTGGAAAAGGAACCAATCACCGTGGTCTGTTCCGATAAAGGTTGGCTCCGCGCCCTGCGCGGCCATGTGGAGGAAGGCCACGACGTACATTATAAGGACGGCGACAGGGGACGCTTTTGGCTGCACACCCAGACCACGGATAAGCTGGTGCTATTTGCAACTAATGGGCGATTTTACACCCTAGCCTGCAACAAGTTACCGGGGGGTCGTGGTAATGGCGAGCCAGTCCGCCTGATGCTGGACTTGGCAAATGATGAGGACGTCATCAGCTTGATGGTGCATGACCCCGAACGCAAGCTAGTGGTCGCTGCCAGTGACGGCCGGGGTTTTGTGGTTTCCGAAAAAGCCGTTGTCGCACAAACACGCGCCGGTAAACAGGCCCTCAACGTCTCCGGCGACGTGGAGGCTGCGGTCTGTACCCCAGTCCTAGGCGATCATCTGGCAGTGGTGGGCGAGAACCACAAACTCTTAATTTTTCCCCTCACCGACCTACCAGAAATGAACCGGGGACGCGGCGTGGTTCTGCAACGCTACAAGGAAGGCGGACTATCGGATGCCAAGACCCTTGCTCCCGCCGTTGGCCTTACCTGGCGCCAAGCAGGCGGTCGCACGCGCACCGAGTTAGACCTGACCAACTGGATGGGCAAACGCGGTCAAACCGGCCGCCTGGCACCAAAGGGATTTGCGAAGACCCACAAATTTAGGTAAATGGGCAAAGAGACAGTTCCTCTAAAAAAGTTTGCCCATAACCTGTGGTCAAAACTCCAAGGAATTCTTTTTGCTTTTTCCAATATTCAGAGATTTACACTGCCGGAAATAATCTGCCGTTATTGGATTTTACCAGTACGCTCCCAATAGATTATGTTCCGTCGCAGCGACACTTCGTAAAGATAGCATTTCATTTTGAATTCTGGTCGGATGCAAATTGGCTGAAAAAGTGCGCTAGATGGGATCACGAACTATGGATGAAACGACCACCCACGCGATGCTTGGCAATTAACGCCGGGACGTCCTATGAAAATGTGGAATTACGGATGTCTGCCTACTAATACCTAGCCAAGCGGTCGCGCTCCATGGTTGACGGGAGCATCCAAGAATTCTGCTCTTTCTTCTACAACCGGTGTTTTCCAATTCAGCCCGATATCAACCGAACCCTTTGCCATAAAATTTGGCTAGAGAAATTTCCTATCCACCCTCCCGCCAAATAACAGAACGGATGTT
>CAJWZI010000387.1 GCA_913049615.1 uncultured Alphaproteobacteria bacterium
GTTCAAGATGACCTTTCCTGAGGTAGGCACAGGCAGTTGCATGACAGATCGCGCGGTCGTCGACTTGCCACAACCCGATTCGCCCACCAGGCCAAGCGTTTCACCGGGGTATATTTCAAAATCGATGCCAGAGACGGCGTGCACCACCTCGCGCTTACCTAGGCGAAATTCGACCACTAAACCCTCCACCCGTAGAACCGGTTCGGCCGCGGGCTCGGGTTTTTGCTCAGCCATCGACATTACGCGGCACTCTCCGTCGCGGAGCCAACAGGGTTCCAACATGCAAAAATGTGATCGACAGAGCTGTCGGATCCCAAAACCGGTTCCTCTTCGCGGCATTTATCTTCGGCGCGGGAACAACGCGGCGCGAACCGGCAGCCAGGCGGCGGGTAAATCAGGTTTGGAGGCTGTCCGGAAATTGTTTTTAGGCGTGTTTGGGCAGCCAAATCAAGATGCGGAATACTCTCCATAAGCGCTTGGGTATAGGGCATCCGCATATTGTCGAATAGTTTCTTAGTGGATGATCGCTCCACCATCTTACCAGCATACATTACGGCAATTTCATCTGTCCGTCCGGCCACCACGCCCAGATCATGGGTGATCAGGATCATGGACATGTCGCGCTCGCGCTGCTGCTCCTGCAACAGATCCAGAATGCCGGACTGCACGGTGACATCCAGTGCCGTGGTGGGTTCGTCGGCAATCAGTAGTTTTGGTTCGCAGGCCAGAGCAATTGCAATGGCGACCCTTTGCCGGATTCCGCCCGATAGTTGGTGCGGGTATTCGTCGATCCGTCGTTCTGGCGCCGAAATACCTACCGCGCGTAGCAGTTTGATCCCGCGTTCCCGTGCTTCTTGTTTCGACGTGCCCAGATGATGGATCAGGGTTTCGGAAATTTGCGCCCCCACCTTCATTACAGGATTTAGCGAGGTCATTGGATCCTGAAATATCATTGCCACTTCCTTGCCCCGGATCGCTCGCAGGGATTTTTCCTCCAGATGCCGAAGGTCGTGACCATTGAAAAGGATCCGCGCATTATCAGAGATCTTCGCGCTCGGCGGCAGCAGACCCATCAGGGTACGACACAAAATTGTCTTACCACAGCCAGATTCCCCTACCAGCCCCAGTGTCACGCCCTGTTTCAGATTAAAGGACACGCCATCGACGGCGCGCACTAGCCCCCGTTCAGTCATGAAATGAGTGTGCAGGTTCTCAACCTGCAAAAGCGGAGTATCAGAAATTTGACCATCCCCCGGACTTTTCTTGAGTTTAGCCGAAGCGGGATGACATGGAAACAGATCCCATTTCTTATCAAATTATCACTGGATTTAGTGGCATTCTGCCGTATCGTTTTGTGCGGAGAGGGATGCCACAATTGGGGGTTCATACGATTTGTGTCAGCGTGAAGGGCCAGAAATTTTCATTCGCTAAGGGCTTGCCATGAATTCCGCCACCAAAATTGATACCGAATTCGAAGCAGCTGTTCCCGTGATTATCGTGGGCGGCGGGGCGTGTGGCCTGGTCGCGGCTTTGACTCTGGCAGATGCAGGCATCAACTCCCTGGTGCTTGAGCGGGATGCGCTGCCGTCGGGTTCCACTGCGCTGTCTTCTGGCATGATCCCTGCCTGCGCCACAAATTTGCAACGCACTGCGGGTGTTAAGGATTCAGTGGAAATTCTGATCCATGATATTCAGGCCAAGGCCAAAGGTCAGGCCGATCCGGCCGTTGTCAGGGCTGTGGCCGAGGTGTCCGGCCCCACGGTGGAATGGTTAATTACTGATCACGGCATCGAACTAACCCTGGTGGACGGATTTCTTTATCCAGGCTTCTCCGCCCTGCGAATGCATGCACCGCCGTCAAGGCAAGGTGCGGACCTGATGTCGGGACTTTTGCGTGCAGCGGAGGCGGCCGACATTGATATTGTGACAAATGCACTGGTAACTGACCTCGTTGCATTGAATGACGATCGGGTTATTGGGGTTACGGTACAAAGGCCCGACGGAAGCATGGAAAAGATCGGCTGCCAGGCGCTGATCTTGGCTTGCAACGGTTACGGCGGTAATCTCGACATGGTCCGGCAGCATATTCCCGAGATGGCGGCGGCGGAATACTTTGGCCATCCAGGCAATCAGGGCCATGCGGTCCAATGGGGCACATCCCTGGGCGCCGCCGTCAAACACATGGGCGCCTACCAGGGGCACGGCTCCGTCGCCACGCCGCACGGAATTTTGATTACCTGGGCTCTGATGATGGAAGGTGGTATTCAGGTCAATTGTTTCGGAAAACGTTTTTCCAATGAACATCGCGGTTATTCAGAACAGGCAGTGGATGTTCTGTCCCAACCTGACCAAGTGGCATGGCTATTAATAGATGACCGACTTTTGACCTTGGGCCGTGAGTTCGAAGAATTCAAATTGGCCGAAGCCGCCGGCGCTGTGCGCCATGGCTCCAGCGTGGAAGATCTGAGTAGAAAAACCGGCATCCCCAGCCCACCGCTAGAAGCAACATTGCGCCAAGTGATTGCCTATACCAATGGCAAGCAACTAGATCCTCACGGCCGGGATTTCACCTTTCAGGCACCCCTTGTTCCACCGTTTCATGCAATCAAGGTTACCGGCGCATTGTTCCACACTCAGGGTGGTTTGGAAGTGGATGCCCATGCCCGGGTGCTGCGCACAGATAAAAGCCCTTTGCCCAATCTGTATGCTGGTGGCGGAGCAGCCTGCGGCATATCCGGCAGCCAAGTATGGGGATATTTGTCAGGCAATGGATTATTGACGGCTGTCAACCTGGGACGGCTAGCTGGACGAACGGCAGCAAAACAAATCGAAGCGGAAGGGAAAAAATACGCAGACTAAACTGCGACAATTCCCA
>CAJWZI010000388.1 GCA_913049615.1 uncultured Alphaproteobacteria bacterium
CGCCACGGGCCGGTTGGTCGTGGAATTGATCGAGGATTGCAGCGGTTTTATTTTCAACCAAGCTTTTGTCAGCCAATTATCCTCAGCAGGAGGTCCCGATCTAGTTGGCATTATTGAAGCCTCTGTCTGGGAAAGCCGCGACGGACAAACTCTACGCTTCAGCCTAACCAACAGGATCAATGGTGCAATCGTCTTACAAGAACAGGGCCGAGCCGATTTGACAAAAATGGGTGATGGCAACGCGGTGTGGCACTTACCAAAATCCCGGGAATTAAAGCTACCTCTCGGGACGCTGTTTCCCATCAGCCACAATCGGCTTTTGTTGCAAGAAGCTTTGGCTGGCAGCCGTGGTTTCGAGGTTCCTTTATTCGACGGCAGCAGCGAAGCTGGCTATTACCACGCTGCGGTCTTCATCGGTACTCCCCTGATGGAAAAACCTCACGAAAAGCTGTCTCTCTCAGATCTACGCAGTTGGCCCGTGCGCCTAGCCTATTATCATTTCGATAGTCAACTAGGCATACCCGAAATCGAAGTTGGTTTCATGCTTTATGGTGATGGTGTCGTTGACAGCCTGCGGCTGGACTATCAGGAATTTGGACTCATCGGACGCCTGGTGGAACTTGAATATCTTGACCAGCCCGAATGCGAATAGTTCAACCCCGTTTGCTTAGCCCCCGGCCCTTGCCAATTGCATCGGTCCCAAAGCGTTCTCGCACGTGATCTAGGGCGCGTTCCGCATCAGCCCGGCGCCCCGCGTCAGGGTCGGCCAAGCTCAACGGATCAGCCACGGTGGCATCAACAAGGCCGCTAAGGCCAACACCCAAAAGACGATATGCTGTACCATTGATTTCCTTGGCCAACAATTCTTCTGCATACCGATAAATAATGTCGGCCAACCGCGTCGGGTCCGGCAAGCGGCGACTCCGGGTTAGAATGCGAAAATCGGCGCGCCGCAGTTTCAGTACGATGGTGGTCCCGGCATAGTTGGTAGCTTTAAATCGCCGTGAAACCCGATCGGCTTGACGCCATAGGATTTGCCGCAGTTCCTCGCCATCTGCAATGTCGGCACGGAAGGTGATTTCCGATGAGATGCTTTTGGTTGGACGGTGAGCCTTTATTCTTCGCGGATCCTCCCCTCGTACGAACTGTGCCATTCGCTGACCCAGCGTGCCATAACGTGCCATCAAATCTTTCTCATCCATCGTCTGCAATTGGGCGATTAAGGTGATGCCGTCCTTGGCCAGGCGACGCTGCAAGGACTTGCCTGCGCCCCAGATAATCGAAACCGGCTGGCCGGCTAAGAATTCCACAGCCTCGGCCCGGCCTATCACGGCAAACCCCCTAGGCTTGTCCAGGTCAGACGCGACCTTGGCGAGCGATTTATTGTATGACAGTCCTATGGACGCACTGATACCGACCTCGCTTTCAATCCGTTTGATAATTGCAGCGGCGGTAGTCGCCGGGGCTTGGCTATGCAGTCTCTGGGTGCCCGTTAGATCCATGAATGCTTCATCTAGTGACAGCGGCTCCACCAGTGGCGTGTAGTCTTTCATGATCGCGCGAACCTGCCGACCGACAGCGGCATATTTCGTCATGTCAGGTTTTATCACCACTCCATTGGGGCAAGCCTTGCGCGCCTTGAACATGGGCATAGCGGACCGTACCCCGTATGTCCGCGCCACGTAGCACGCTGCACTGACTACGCCCCTTTGGCCACCACCGACAATTACTGGTTTATCAATCAGACTGGGGTCGTCTCGTTTTTCCACGCTGGCATAGAAAGCATCGCAGTCAAGATGGGCAATTCCCAAATGAAACAGTTCCGGATGACTCAGTAAACGGGGTGAGCCGCACCCTCGGCAGCGTCCATTTTCTCTTTGCCCGAATTCGACAACGAGGCAGTCACGGCAAAGGGCGGCCATAATTATTCGAGTTCCCGCAGCGGCCACAGACGGGCGGCACCTCGTACACCGGAACTGTCACCATGTTTTGCCTGCACCATTTTAGTGTTCAGTTGATCGGTAAAGGCAAAACCCGACCACAATTTGGGTACATTGTCGTAAAGGCGTGAAATGTTGGAAACGCCACCACCCATGACGATAACCTCGGGATCCAGGATAGAGATAACCATGGCTAGAGATTTCGCCATTCGCCGTTCGTATCGAACCATGCAGGCTTCCGCCTGTGGGTCGTTTTCTCCAGCCAGGATAGCTACTTCACGAGCCTTCAAGCCGTGGCCCGTCGTGGCCTTGAAATCGCGGCTTAGACCCGGGCCCGAGAGAAAAGTTTCGATGCAACCATTTTTGCCGCAATGACAGAGGGGTCCTGGGCGTTCACCATCATCGGCCCAAGGTAGGGGCGTATGACCCCATTCGCCAGCGATAAGATTGGGTCCCTTATGCAGTTGCCCGCGGATTACGATACCAGCCCCGGTGCCGGTGCCCACGATTACGCCGAACACGCTGTCGGCACCTGCTGCAGCACCGTCGCTTGCCTCAGACAGTGCGAAACAATTGGCATCGTTGGCCAAGCGCACAGGACGTTCCAAGGCAGCCGCCAGGTCAACATCGAATGGTTTGCCAATCAGGCACGTGGAATTGGCGTTCTTTACCAGCCCGGTCGCCGGCGAAATCGCGCCAGGTATAGTGACGCCCACAGGTATGCTTACGCATTTGTGCTCCTGCAAAACCTCAGCAAGTAGATCTCTGATTGCTATTACAATTCCATGATAGTCTCCCTGAGGTGTGGCCACCCTCCGTCGCGTCAACTCGGTGTCGTCATCGCCCAGCACCAACGCTTCGATCTTCGTCCCACCCAGATCAACACCGATGCGCATAGATCAAAATCCCGCAGCCGTTAAGCGCGCCTCAA
>CAJWZI010000389.1 GCA_913049615.1 uncultured Alphaproteobacteria bacterium
TTGCCGCCAATGTTTATGGTGCCGCCGTTAGGATCTATTAGACGAGCCAGTAACAGGGTCAACTCTTCCTTGCCACTACCACCGGATCCGACAATTGCGTAACGCTTGTTAAGCGAAAGGCGGAACGAAACGCCATCAACGACCGAAGCTTCTTGGTCATCAATTAGGGTTAGGTTGGCTGCCGCCAATTCGCCTGTAAGGGGTTCCAGCTTATCAGGTTCTACCATCTGGTATTCTGGCTCACGAATGCCCGCAGGACTAAACTGGCTTACAACCTGTTCATATTTGATCGAGGCATCCGCCTGCATCTGATAATAAGCCAGCAGCTCTTTCCAGGGTGCTGCTAGGTCTTTATGGGCAGCGATCGCTGCCACCAAGGTGCCAACTTCCAATTGGCCATGTATTACAAAATAACCACCGATGGAGTAGAAGCAAAAGGGTCCCAATTGTTGAATGGAATTATTCAAGAATTTTATAACGAATTTTTTACGATAGATACGTTCCCGTACTCCATAGATCCAATACAGTTGATCGGAAAAATCAGTTAACAAGAAATTTGAGTTATCGTGGGCGTGTGCTTCCTGCACCCCTTGGACTGTCTCGCCTATCCTTTCAGACAAACGGCGCACACGTGCCACGCGCTCTTTGCCTAATAGGTTTACCTTCATTTGTAACTTTGGGATCAGCCACAATTGCAGCGGATAAAGTGCAACTGCTGCAACTGCCATGCGCCAATCCTGCACAAATAAAAAGGCCAAAATAGTTGCTAGATAACCTCCCTGAAAAGCAGGCAACGAAAATGCATTGCCAATAAAGCCCCCCAGTGGCTCAACCTCCGAAGTAATCATGGGAATGATTTCGCCTTGGCTCATTTTTCCAAAGACGGGCAGTGGAAATCGTAGGACGCGACCATAAAGTTCGAACCGCAGGCGGCGTAGCATTCGTTCGCCAGTCAGGCCCTTATAAATATTAATTACAAATTTGAAGCCCTGATTGACACCAACAAGTATCAGGAACAATGCACACAAAATAAATAGATAGGACGTCTGTTCAATTAGGAGGTCGAAAGGCCCAAGTAACGGTATTTCTATGCCGGCTGCAGAAAACGTTAGTTTTTTTGAAATATTTAATGGGTATTCGACCCTGATGCCTTGAATGGCCTGATTTATAATAGTTTTCGGTACTTCGTAATATAGGTACAGAAAAGGAAGCGACGCCGCAGACATCAATGTCATAATAATCTGTTGCTGACGTGAATACTGCCAGACATAACCAAAAACTGTCTTTTCCATAGGCCTTACCAGCTCCCCGGAAAACGATTTATCTGCTCAAAATTACCTAGCAGCGGTAGACTAGCGCTAGGCAGGGTTTCGGTAAACGCTTCTCAAATCAAAAAGTTACTTTTTGTTCATAGCCCGACATGGCATAGTCCCCGGCGAATTGCGAAGCGGAAACGCTGCAGGGGAGATAGGTGGCATGCCAAAAGGCACGCTAGAAGGGATGCAGGGCTCCCGTATCTTGATCTATAGCCATGATACCATGGGTTTGGGTCATTTGCGTCGATGTAGCACCATTGCCCATTCCCTGGTGCGCGAATACCCGGATTTATCCGTATTGATCCTTTCGGGTTCACCCATCATTGGCAGCTTCGATTTCCGCTCGCGGGTTGATTTTGTGCGTGTTCCCGGGGTCATCAAGCTACGCAACGGCGAATACACCTCGTTGAACCTAGGTATAAATTTCGAGCAGACCATCCATATGCGGGCGCAGATCATAAAGCATACTGCGGATATATTTGCTCCTGACATCATGATCGTTGACAAGGAGCCCATGGGCCTGCGCGGGGAAGTAGAAGATACATTGCGCATGTTAAAACGCCGGGGCACGCGTCTTGTGCTGGGTCTGCGCGATATTATGGATGATCCATCAATGTTGGTGCCAGAATGGCGCCGCAAGAAAGTCATGCCGGCATTGAGTGATTTGTATGATGAAATTTGGGTTTATGGCCTGCCGCAAATCTGTGATCCTTTAAAGGGGCTGCAAGTGCCGCGTCAGGTGCGACGTCGTATGACCTATACGGGTTATTTACCCCGTCGGGCGCCGACAGGGCCCTCGACAAGGCCGTTGCCAGAAATTGTTTCCGAACCCTACGTCTTGGTCACTACAGGCGGCGGCGGTGACGGCGAAGCGTTAATCGATTGGGTGCTGCGTGCCTATGAGGCGGACGGCCGCATGCTTTACCCGGCCCTGGTGGTCCTAGGTCCTTTCATGCAGCCTGAAACCCAGGCAGAGTTCATCGACCGAGCTAACAAACTAGGCCGGGTGCAAGCTATCACCTTTGACGCTAAATTGGAGGAGTTGGAAGATAACGCCATCGGTGTTGTGGCTATGGGCGGCTACAATACATTTTGCGAGATCCTCAGCTTCAATAAGCGGGCCTTGATTATCCCGCGCACCCGACCGCGCATGGAGCAATTTATCCGGGCTAGCCGGGCCCAGGAACTAGGACTGGCGCGCATGTTGGAGGATGATGGCAAGCGTGATGTCGATGTCATGGGCAAAGCCTTGCGGGAATTGCCCTATCAAAACCGCCCTCGAGATGTCATCGTGCCGGGCCTGCTGGAAGGCCTGGATAACGTCAACCGGTTGGTTGCGCCATGGCTAATGGAACCCACCATGGTCGCCGAAGTCGCGCAGACGCGGTCAGGACACACAAAACAACGCGCAGAAGCGTCATCCGGCGATTAGGTTGTTTTCCGCCACCCGTTCATCGTGACGATCCTCAAAATGAAAGAAAATGCCGTCGCACCCGTGGCCTTCATCGTAAAGGGTTATCCACGGCTATCCGAGACCTTTATCGCACA
>CAJWZI010000390.1 GCA_913049615.1 uncultured Alphaproteobacteria bacterium
ATCGGCCAAATGGCGATGGGTATGCTTTGCACCAGCATTCTTACGGAGGCATGGGTGGGCGACCTGGCCGAGATGGTCTATCGGCTGTTAGTTTTCCTTACAATGTCCGTGATGTGTCAATTGAGTGGTCCGAACACGAGACACCTGTTTTGTATCATTCGCGGGAACTGATTCCTGATTCTGGTGGTGCGGGTGCTTTTCGTGGCGGGTTAGGACAGCAATTGACTTTTGAAGCCTATGCCACTGGTACTAAAGCTGATCAGACATTGGTTTTTTCAGGAGCTGCGGGTCGCATGCGCACGCCTCCACAGGGATTTGGGGGCGGGGGGCCGGGTGCGTGTTCGCGGATTGAAGTGAATGGAGTACCGATAGCGCCAACTAGTTCTCCGGAATTCTCATTCAAGGTGGGCGATGTTGTGCGGTTGTCGCTACCCGGTGGCGGTGGTTATGGTGATCCTGGCAATCGAACTCGAGAGGCTATTCGTCGAGATCTCAAAGCGGGTTACATCACCGGTGAGGCGGCTAAGCGCGATTACGAATTTGAGGAATGACTGTTTCGCGTTCGGTATGCACCGTAATTTGAATTCATCGCGTTATATCATCCAGCCGCCATCGACAATGATGTCTTGACCAGTCATATTTCGACTGTCTTCGCTCGCGGCAAAGACTACGGCACTGGCGATGTCTTCTGGCGTGGTAATGGAGCGTAGGCTGGTTTCTTCCACATATTCGTTATAGACCTCATCTCTGGTCCAGCCACGTTTGCGTGCTTTTTCTTCGCATAATTTGTCCATGCGCGGAGTTTCGACAATACCTGGAACGACATTGTTAACTGCGATGCCGTAGTGGCCGGCTTCAAGGGCAACTGTGCGCGTCAGTCCGCGGATAGCCCACTTCGAAGAACTATAAGCGGTGCGGTAGCGGTATCCACGAAGGCCCGAGGTGCCCCCGATGTTGACGATCCTGCCACTACGTTGTTCGATCATAGTTGGCATCACGTGTTTTATCGGCAAAAACGTCCCGACAATATTGGTAGTGATCACTGCGAGGTAGTCGTCGTGCTCGATTTCCCAGATTGGTGTTTCAATTGGGCCAGTGATGCCTGCCACATTTACCAGAAAATCGATGCGTCCGTTGAATGCTTTGAGAGTTTCAGCGATCATGGACGCAACTTCAGTTTCTTGCGTGACATCGGTCGGCTGAGTTCTCGCCTCGTGCCCGTCGTCCCGAAGGTGCTTGGCTAGAACTTCAAGCGCATTGATGTCGCGGGCGGCTAATGTCAGGCGGGCGCCTTCTTTGGCAAGTGCGTGGCAAATAGCGCTACCCATTCCTTTCGCAGCACCGGTGACGATGCCGGTTTTATTTTCCAGTTTCACAAGTTGTCTCCATGCGCCGTAGTGATGCAGGGGGAATACTGATTCATTGCTGCTCTAGGACTTCACCGAACTCGAGGGCAACGGATTCGAAAGCGTCTGCAAATTGATCGTGATCGGCTTTCGTTAAGGGAAGGCAAAGGCTCATGAATCCTCTCCGAGAAATGTAGCAACCTCGCATGTGCATCTCAAGATGAAAAAGTTTTCGTGCACTTGGGCTGGAAGCCTTGGTATGCATTGGATTACTAATTGGATCCCGCTGGGGATGAATGCATATCATCGAGCCGCGCCCCATGATTTGAAACGGTGCATCGTGTTGATCAGCAATTCCTTGGAGTCTTTTACGTAACTCATCACCGGACTGATTGAGCTTGTTGACCACGTCAGGGGTGAAGACCTTTGTCAAACCAGCGATGCCAGCCGCCATGGTTAGCACGTTATTGTTATAAGTACCGGAATGCACCAATGCATCAGGCTGTCGAGGATCAAGTCGCGCCATCAGCTCCGTTGATCCGCCAAATGCACCAAAGGTAACACCACCACCAAGATACTTACCGAATGATACAAGGTCTGGTTTAATACCAACCAGTTCGTGCAGGCCGCCGGGTGAGAGTCGTGAAGTCATCACTTCATCAAAGATAAGGACAATGCCTTGTTTCTCTGATTCTTCACGCAACATGTGGAGAAAGTCGTCGCTTGCCGGAATACATCCACCACCGCCCATGACGGGTTCGATGATCACCGCCGCTAGGTGATTCGCATTTTGGCGGATAAGTTGACGACTATTATCGACGTCGTTGAATTCCGCGATGACGGTTTCGATCGGTGCGTTCATAGGCGAAGGAGTTCCGCCGGCAAAAGAAAATAGACCACCGTGATAACTCCCATTAAAGACCATCACGGCTGGACGTTTTGTGACAGCCCGTGCGATTGAGATGTTCATCATGTTGGCTTCGGTACCTGAATTACAGAATCGGACTAGTTCGACAGCAGGAAACCGCTTAACCATCAGTTGCGCAAGCTGTGCGTCATAGGTGTTGGGACCACCGAGGACAAACCCCCCCGACAGCGCATCTTGTATTGCCTTCTTTATCGTTGGTTCCGAATGTCCATATAGGCCGGCGGTGTACTCACCGAGAAAATCGACGTATTCGTTATCATCGAGATCAGTAAGCTTGGCGCCCTGACCCTTGACCAGGACAACAGGAAATGGGTCGTGGTAAATGGTTGTTCGGGTATTTGCGCCGGGCATGTGTTGGGTAGCGGCGTGATAATGCGCTTCGCTTTTCGGATTAGCATGCACATAACGTTGCTCAACGTCATTCACGGCATCGTCGAGACTGAAATTACGGGTGATAGTGTCGTTCATCAAGCTCACTCCGGTTTAAGATACCGCAAATACTGGGCGACGATATCGCAATCAACCAGCGTTGAATAGGCGCTTAACAGTTGCTGGGTAATTTCCCCAGGGATAGCGTCCTGTGCCG
>CAJWZI010000391.1 GCA_913049615.1 uncultured Alphaproteobacteria bacterium
ATGCTGACCGGACAACGCAACAATAACTGACTCGACACGCAGACGAACCACTGCACGGTCACTTGCCTCATCAACAGTGATTCGAAAACCCGCCTCCTCGATGTTATCGCCCTGAACGGGTATACGTCGCAGCCTGGCCGTCACCAGACCCCCGACAGTGTGTGCCTCACGATCAGACAAACTCAACCCTAGCACCTCGTTGGCTTCCGAGATTGGGACGCGGGAGTCCATGAGATAAACACCGGGAGAGACCTCCTCCAATTGGTGCCGCTTTCTCGGGCTGTACTCATCAAAGTCATAACCCACATCAATTTCTCCCACCACCTCCTCGAGGATGTCCTCCATCGTGATCATGCCAATCGCAGACCCAAATTCGTCAACAACAATCGCCATATGATCGTCTCGTTTTCGCAAAACCGGCAATAACTGATCAATGGTCTGGTGCGGGGACACATAAAGAGCGACCTGCATTAAGTCTGACAACGGCCTGTTAACTAAATCAGGTTCCATCATGTCCCATGTGGTAATGGTCACGACACCGATAACGTTACTAATGTTGCGGCGGTACACTGGCAAACGGTTGTAGCCGCGACCCCTGACCATCGCTACCGCCCGCTTTGTCGTTTTGTTGTTGTTAATCGCCGTTATCTCGCCAACTGGGATCATTGCCTCACCAACGGTAGTCTCCGCAAATCGAATCACTCGACGAATACGGCCACGATCGAAAGCATCAACATTGCTCGTTCTCTCCGCCATTTCCACCACGGCACGTATTTTTTCCCGCGTCATATATACATTCTGCTCAATCCGCCCAGCGCCAAACAGTCGCGCCACCACACGAGCTGCCCGCGAGAAAATAAAGACCAATGGGTAGAAAATCAGCGTGCACAAACGCAATGGATAAATCACCACCGGCGCCAGTACGTCTGATCGCTGCTGGCAGATGCTCTTCGGAACAATCTCGCCCAAAATCAGGAAAAGTGGCGTGTATAACAATATCGCGAACCATTCACCGTAACTACCAGCGAGACGAATCATCAATAAAGTGCCCATCGTAGTCAGCGCCACTGTCGCGATATTGGTCCCGATCAACGTGGTTCCAAGCAGCACTTCCGGGGTGCTCAACTGTCGCAAAACCAAACTTGCGCCACGATCACCCTGGTTTGCCATTGCATTTAACTTGACCTTATCTGCATTAATCAGCGCAATTTCGGACCCGGAAAAAAATCCCTTAAGGGCCAGCAAAACGATCATGCTGAAGAGAATGAATAGCACTTCTATCATGCTCGCCCCTGCTGTGGTTGCGTTGCTACAGACGGCATAGTTTCATCAACTTCGCCCGCAGATGACCGCTGTGACGAATCACTCACCACTGGGGCGCTTGATAGATCCGCATCATGACTTAACTCCTCAGTAGTACCAATGTCAGTGGTTCTAGATGTTTCTGACATCAGTGCCGCACGATCCTCTTCTTCGAGTTCTGATAAAGCCTCCTCGGCTACTGCATGAGCCACTCGAATGCGCGAGATGCGGTGGTCATCCATCTCAAGGATAGACAGAGACAACCCCTCAATGATCACCTGGTCACCCACTCGCGGCAGTCTATCGAGATAACGAAACGCGACCCCACCAATGGTTGTCATTCTCGGATCTTCCAAACCAAAATGGGTAAGCTTGTTGAAATCGGTGAGTCTCATCTCCCCAGGCACCTCGTAGATATTGAGGTCACGCTCCTGATACAAATGAACGCCCCGGGATTCTCCGCTGATATCACCAAATACATAGGTCAACACATCATAAATGGTGACAAACCCTTCCACGCCACCAAATTCGTTCAAACAAACGGCAGCGCGCACACTATGTTCCCGAAAAAAATCGAACATCTCATCCACCTTCTTAGTCAATGGCACTACCACGGGCGGATGCATGATGTCTTCCGGAGACAGACGACTCAACTCGACGCCATCAGCCATCAAATTAAGAATATCTTCGGCATGTATAAAGCCCACCAAGTTATCACGGTGGCCACGAAATACCGGTACCCGCGTATGCCGGTAGGCGCGCACATGTTCAACCATTTCGTCCACGCCCATCTCCACATTGAGAAAGCGTGTCTGGGTCCTCGGCGTCATGATCTCTACAATTTCCGTCTCGTTTGCCTCGAGTAGGTTATTGATCAATGCACGCTCAACGGCATCCAGTTCGCCTTTGTCCGCGACCTGCTCTACCAGACTGAGAAATTCATCAATCCGCAAGATGTTCTCAGCCGCTGTTTCCTCACCGACAATACGGGTAGTAATACGATCAGCTATAACACGAAGCACACTGCGCAGTGGTGAAACCAATCTCACCCAGACGGTCATGGGAACAGCAACAACCCGCGTGCTAACTCGAACCGGGTTGGCCACCGCGATCGTCTTCGGCGTAACCTCGCCAATTAACAAAAGCAACGGGACCATGAGCAACAAACTGATCACACCTGCCCGCTCAAGACCATAAAGACTAACCAGAATACCCACGGCATTGGCCGTTGCCGCAATATTGATGAGTTCATTACCCGTCAAGATCGATATGATCAACCGTCGCGGCTGATCGAGAAGCGCATGCAACTGTTCCGAATGCGGATTACTTTCCCGGCGTAATTGCTGCAAATCCAACCGCGACAGCGAGAACAGTGCTGTTTCAGAACCAGAGAAAAATGCCGACGCCAGCAGTAAAAGCAGCAATAGTGCCAAACGAAGCACCATCCCTGGCTCTATAAGAAGGGCGATATCAAAAGAGAAAAAAGCACCCAAGGCAGACCACTGCATGGCGACGGTGTGAAATAGGTGTTCCATCCGAACGCCCTCTTGGCA
>CAJWZI010000392.1 GCA_913049615.1 uncultured Alphaproteobacteria bacterium
TCACAAAGGTCGAAGTACGCCAGGGAGAGCAGGTGGAAGCAGCGGTTGACCTGGCGGTGGAGACCTGGGGCCGGTTAGATTGCATGTTCAATAACGCCGGTTTTGGAGGCGTTCTGGGGCCCATCGAGGATATACCGGTGGACGATTTCGACATGACCATGGATGTCCTGGTGCGCGGCGTGTTCCTGGGCATAAAGCACGCGGTGCCGGTGATGAAAAAGCAAAAATCAGGCAGCATCATCAATACCGCCAGCATCGCCGGTGTGACCGCCGGACGCGGTCCCATAATCTATTCCACAGCCAAGGCGGCGGTGGTGCAGCTATCCAAGGTCACTGCGATGGAACTGGGGGAGCACTTCATCCGGGTCAATGCTCTATGTCCAGGTTACATCGCTACACCGCTGTCCGCCAATATCGTCGGTCGCCCGGATGAATTGATTGAAGAGGTGCTTCACACCTATGCGGTTCGCCAACCCATCCCCCGGACCGGCATGCCCGACGACATTGCGCAAATGGCGTTGTTTCTGGCTTCCGACCGTGCCAGTTTTGTTACCGGCCAGGCTATCGTGGTAGACGGCGGCGCGGCGACAGGGGTGATGTGGTCCGATCAAAAAGATGTCTACAAAACTTATCATCCCATCAGGGTCTATAACCCGGACGCTGGTTAATTCATGGCGGAGCTGACAGTTGCCATCGGCGGGTTCGGCGCCATCGGGGCCAAGGTCGCGCGGGCCCTCGATGATGGCATATCAGACTTGCGGCTAGTGGCCATTTCGGCGCGGGACCACGCTGGTGCCAGGTCCCGCATGGACGGCATGAGGTCGCCGCCGCCAGTGGTCGAATTACAAAAACTAGCCGCCCTCGCTGACGTTGTCGTGGAATGCGCCCCAGCGGGGGTATTTCGCGAGATCGCTCTGGCGGCCATCGAAGCCGGCAGGATCTTCATACCCTTGAGTTGCGGCGCCCTCCTACGGCAGCCGGACCTTGTGCCCTTGGCTGCCCAAACGGGTGCCCGGATCATTGTGCCAACCGGAGCCCTGCTGGGGCTGGATGCTGTCCGTGCCGCCGCCGAAGGTACAATACATTCAGTCCACATGATCACCCGCAAACCACCTAAGGGTCTGTCCGGAGCACCACATCTGTTGGAAAATGATATCAACATCAATAACCTGTCTTCGGCAAAGCTGGTATTCGAGGGTACCGCTCGGGACGCGGCTGAGGCCTTTCCCGCCAATGTCAACGTAGCTGCCGCCTTAAGCCTCGCGGGCAACGGGCCAGAAAATACGACGATTGAAATCTGGGCTGACCCCCACGTCACACGAAATACCCACACCATAAAAGTGGATTCGGATGTCACCCGCTTTGAAATGTTCATTGAAGGCATACCCTCCCCCGAAAATCCGGCTACAGGCCTGTTGACGCCATTGAGCGTGCTGGCGACCTTACGTGGCCTGGTCGCCACCATGAAAGTAGGCACATGAGTAGTCCACTCGGCATCGCGGTATCAGGCGGACCAAGGCCGTCCGAGATAATTGAACTAGTGGTCCTGGCCGAGTCTCTTGGTTACGATTCCGCTTGGATCGCCGAAGGCCATGGGGGCGATCAGTTTTCGGTCCTTTCGGGGTGCGCTTTGCAGACCTCCAGGATCCGGTTAGGCACGGCAATCTCCAGCATCTTCGTGCGCTCAATTCCTACCATCGCCATGGCTGCCGCGACCGTAGATGATCTATCCCACGGGCGTTTCATCCTCGGTATCGGTTCATCGCACCGGGTTCAAGTGGTTCCAGAACATGGGCTTGAATATGCTAAACCGATTACCCGCCTGCGGGAAAGCGTTACTATCATCCGCCAGTTGCTAGCCACTGGCGCAACCCAATTCGACGGAGAAACCGTGAAGATTGAGAACTTCGATTTATGGTTCCAGCCCCGTCGCACAGCCCTGCCAATTTATGCTGCGGCTGTTCGCCCCAAGATGATGGCAGTTTGCGGCGAAATCGCCGATGGCATTATCCTTACTCGCAGCACCTTGCAAACTGGCACTCAGGTAAAAACGCAACTAGCTACCGGCGCCGCCCTTGCGGATCGCGATCCCAGCAAGATCGAGGTGACCTCACTACTACCTGTGGCGGTTGCCGAGACCCGGGCCGAGGCATTAAATGCGATGCGGCCAGGGTTGATGTTCTATGTAGGTTTCTTTCCACGCTACCGGCAGATGATCGCCGATTACGGTTTCGTAGAAGAAACCTTCGCCGTAGCAGATGCCTTCGCCAAGGGAGAACGGGAACTGGCCCTGCGGCATGTCACCGATGCCATGATCGAGGCCACCTCCATCGCCGGCACTCCAAGTGAATGCCGCGAGCGGATCGAGGCCTATCGCGCATCGGGCATCGACTTGCCCATCCTAAGCCCCTTTGCCCGGGGGCCTAACGCCAAAGCTACCTTCGAGGCCGTCATACGCGCCTGCGCCCCAAGCTAAAAAAAGGCAGCGCCTTTGGCACCGCCTTTTTTTGAATCTAATACACCCCTAACGTATGTAGATATGCACTTCGTTGCTTGCTGAGGTGTTCGATGAAGTGGCCGATAGGGAGATACGGCTTGCGGGCAGTCCCATGTCTAGAAGCGATTTCAATACCCGATTGGTATGCTTCTTAACAGTGGACTGAGCCATGGAATGTTCCGACGCACTGCCACGATTCGGCGTCACTGCCACCAAGTCAAAACTCGCTTCTGGACGCACCTGCAGTGTTTTCGACACAGCCGTGTAAAGGGCCTGCTGATAAGGTACATTAGGCCGGTCGAAACGGATGACTACCAGGGGCTGACGGCCGCCAGCCATAAAAACGCTACGAGGGG
>CAJWZI010000393.1 GCA_913049615.1 uncultured Alphaproteobacteria bacterium
CTGCGGTGGCCGTGGTCGACGACTTGGTGCGCCGCGGCATCATGGCCGGCGTGCCAGTAAGCCGGCTATATCCTGGTGATCCGGCAATGCGAAACCTACTGCTTGTTGCCGTTACGGAAACGAATTCTGATGACGATGTCGTCGCGTTGATTAGCGGCCTACGAGAGGTGTTGTGATGTTGGATCAACGCAATTTTCAAACTGCCAGTGGACATCGTGGGCTGGATTTAGTCGAGCCGTTGATATTTGAATTGGATGGCCCGGGTCGTTGCGGCGTAGATCTGCCCATACCACCTGATATGCCGAACCGCATCGGTGGACTTGAGCGGGAGGCACCCATCGGCTTGCCCGGATTGTCGGAACCTCAGGTGGTGCGCCACTTTGTCCGCCTGTCGCGCAACAACTTCGCCATTGATGCGGGGCTCTATCCCTTGGGTTCTTGCACTATGAAACATAACCCGCGCCTGAACGAGAAAATTGCACGGTTGCCGGGCTTCGCTGACTTGCACCCCCTCCAACCCGTGGAAACGGTACAGGGCGCCCTGCAACTAATAGATACTCTGTCGGATTGGCTGCTAAAGCTGACCGGTATGTCTGCAATCGCCATGTCTCCTGCTGCCGGCGCTCATGGGGAACTGTGTGGACTAATGTGTATCCGTGCCGCGCTGGAGGCGCGGGGTGATGCGCGTGAGGTCGTCTTGGTCCCGGAATCCGCCCATGGCACAAATCCGGCCACGGCGGCTATTTGTGGCTATCGGGTAGAAGAGATTCCGACCGACCAGCGCGGCCGGGTGGATTTTCTCGCGATGAAGGAAATATTGGGCCCAAACGTAGCTGCCATCATGCTGACTAACCCGAACACCTGTGGCCTATTCGAGAATGACATTTTAGAGATCTCCCAAGCAGTGCATGACGCCGGCGCCTTCTTCTATTGCGACGGCGCGAACTTTAACGCAATTGTGGGCAAGGTGCGGCCTGGCGATCTTGGCATTGATTGCATGCACCTCAACTTGCATAAGACATTTTCCACCCCGCACGGCGGCGGCGGACCCGGTAGTGGTCCTGTCGTTTTGGCTGAGGCTCTGGCCCCATTCGCTCCACTGCCCCGAATAGAATCCGGGCCGAACGGGAATACACTGATAGAGCAAGATAATGTTTCTAGTTTTGGCCGTTTGAAGGGCTTCCACGGCCAAATGGGTATGTTCGTGCGCGCCCTTTCGTTCATCTTGAGCCATGGTGCCGATGGTTTGCGTCTGGCGTCGGAGGATGCGGTGTTGAACGCCAACTACATCTTAGCCCGGTTGGGGGATCTATTTTCCGTGCCTTATTCCGGGCCTTGTATGCACGAGGTTCTGTTTGACGATCAATTTTTGAAAGATACCGGCGTTTCGACGCTGGATTTTGCCAAGGCTATGATTGACGAAGGCTTTCATCCTATGACTATGTATTTTCCTCTGGTGGTATCCGGTGCCATGTTGATCGAACCAACGGAATCGGAATCAAAGGACAGCCTGGATCAGTTCATTGCTTCCATGAGGCATTTGGCGGAGCGTGCCTTGGCCAACGACGTTGGATATTTTGAGCGCGCGCCTTATCTTGCACCCTATCGGCGGCTAGATGAAACTCAGGCCGCGCGGAAGCCGGTGTTGCGTTGGCGGCCGGAGCGCCAGGACGCGGCTGAATAGGCGGATTGGGAAGGAAAACAGATATATGCCCATCAAGGTCCCGGATAATCTGCCGGCCAAGGCGACATTGGAAAATGAAGGCGTTCTGCTAATCACTGAGCAGGTGGCTGTGCGCCAGGACGTCCGACCGCTGGAGATCGCACTTCTAAATTTGATGCCGGAAAAGATCAAAACCGAGACGCAGATTTCCCGGCTGTTGGGTGCTACGCCGCTGCAGATCGAACTAACTTTGGTTACGACTTCGACTTATGCGCCAAAGAACACCTCCGCTGAGCACATGCTAGCCTTTTACCGGCCCTGGGATGAAGTGCGGGAGCGTAAGTTTGATGGTCTGATCATTACCGGAGCACCCATTGAAACCCTGCCCTTTCAGGAGGTAACCTACTGGCCCGAATTGACCCAGATTTTTGACTGGTCGCAAAGCCACGTGCAGGAGACGTTCGACATCTGTTGGGCCGGTCAGGCGGCACTGCAGCATTTTTATGGTGTGCCAAAGTACGAACTACCAGAGAAGATGTTCGGCGTCTTTCCCTATAATGTCATAAGCGGCAGTGACGGTCTGCTGCGCGGGTTTAACGACGAAATTGCTGTGCCAGTCAGCCGCCATACTGAAGTCCGGCGTGAGGATTTGCCGGATGTTCCAGGTTTGTCGGTTTTGCTAGATTCGGATGAAACGGGTCCATGCTTGATCCGCGACGAGGCTCGACGCCATATTTATATGTTCAACCACCTCGAATATGATACCACGACCTTGGCGGATGAATTTCATCGGGATATTGTCGCAGGCATGAAAATCCAGCTGCCTGCCAACTATTTTCCCCAAGACGATCCGGCCCGGCCACCTGTCAATAAATGGCGAGCTCATGCCAATGTGTTGATCAGCAATTGGGTCAATGTTCTATATCAATCAACCTCATTCGAGCTGGAGGGTATACCCGTACCAAGACGACAGGAAATTCTGGAGAGGAACCGAATCTAACCGACTGCGGTGGAGGTAGAATGCATTGGACGGAATGATAATTGTGTTACGACCGATGAACTGGATGGCAACTTCTGAAGTCTCGCTCGGCGCCTTTTTGTGTTAGCCTCGAAATTCATCCGCTGGATCAAGCTTGTGACGAGAAATTCATGGCGGCGGTTGTCCCGTCTCGTCATGTAATACGCTTG
>CAJWZI010000394.1 GCA_913049615.1 uncultured Alphaproteobacteria bacterium
CATCATGGCTGGTAAGGATTATTTCGATCCGGTTGTAGACATTCGACCACTCAGGGTGATGATTCATCGCCTCGGCCTTCAAGGCGATTTGAGTCATGAATGTAAAAGCCCTGTTGAAATCTTTGAAGGTAAAGGATCGCACAATTGCGTCCCGGTCTGTTCGTAGTTGCCAATCGGGGAGGTTGTTCAGGGCCTCCTGGCGGCGCGGGCCTTCAAGGCGATCAGTCATGGTGATAATAAGGGCGGGAATTCAGCAACATGTCGAGTTATGGGTGATCCATAGTGGCGGTCTGGCTCCATCTAAATTTCTTTCTATAGAGTTAGTGCAGATCAAAATCAGAAATTTGCGTTGCCTTCCAATCTATACCAGTTCCGGGTGCCAGCTTCACGCCTCATGACACCTCGCGGTCCAACGGATATTCGGCTTCAATGGTGTAAATTGCTCCCTCACGAGCCAAATGAGACGAAACTAGGCAAATTCGGTCAACTGTAAAGAGAGGTGATTTATATTCGCTGTACCGTGCTGCGTAACCTTCGGCTTCGATCAGCGGGGCACCGTTAAGGCGGGCGAGGGTCACGTGGGGATGAAACCGTCTGTGTTCCGGCTCTAACCCAACGGCCTTAAGCCCATGCTGAATTTTTTTATGTAGTCTACGTAATTCGGTGTAGTCCCCGACACCCGCCCATAGGATGCGTGGTAGTCCCCGTTCGTTAAAGAACCCCGTGCCGCGAAGAGATAGATTGAAACAAGGGTTGGCAATTTGATAAAGCACGTCGTCAATATCCCTGGCCATAGCGCCATCCACTTCGCCGATAAATCGCAATGTCAAATGCATGCGTTCGCTGTCCTGCCAGCGGGCGCCTTCCACGCCGCCGCACAAAGCCGTCAAGGTACCCTTAATTCGGTTAGGGATCGGAATAGCCACGAACAGGCGCATGCGTTAGGCCTCCACTTAACGATCCAACAGGTCAATTACATAGGGTGTCAAGGCATCGACAATAACCCTGACGCCATTAGCATTGGGATGAATGCCATCGCTTTGGTTAAGATGCGATTTAGCCGCCACGCCGTCCAGGAAGAACGGATATAATTTTGCGCCGTGTAACTTTGCTAAATCGGGATATATGCTATTGAAGGCTTGGCTATAGTTCGGTCCCCAGTTTGGGGGTGCCAGCATTCCGGCCAGCAAAACTGGAATTTTGCGTCTCTTTAACTCTACCAAAATGGCATCGAGATTTTTTCGGGTTACCCGTGGAGGGATCCCCAACAAGGCGTCATTGGCGCCCAGTTCGACAATTACCAAGTCGACGGCTTCGTTCAAGATCCAAGCCAGCCGCGCCCGTCCGCTCGATGTGGTATCGCCCGAAACGCTTCCGTTCTTAACTCTGACCGCTTTCCCGGACTGTTTCAATGCGGCTTGCAATTGGGCCACAAACCCATCAGCTCTCGGTAAGCCGTAACCCGCTGTCAGGCTATCTCCAAAAGTCAATACTACGGGATCCTTGGCCTGGGCGGGCCAGATAGCGATCAGGGTCAGCAAGAATGCGCTGGTCTTGACAAGCTGTTTCACGTAGCCATTTGCCATAGATGCTTTGCGTTTGCAGGGAGAAAACGGCTTGAATTCTGGCGACATTATGATCGACCTGGATGATGTGCACCTGACGCTGCCCAGCGAGGCGGGGCCGATTGATATATTAAGGGGTGTTGGCTTGTCTGTCGCCCGGGGCGAGGCAATTGGTCTTGTTGGTCCTTCGGGTTCGGGGAAATCTACTCTGCTGGCGGTGATGGCCGGCTTAGAGCGGCCCGGGCGCGGCCGCGTACGGGTAGCCGGACAATATCTCGAAGCCATGGGGGAAGATGATTTGGCCCGTTTCCGCAGGGACCATGTGGGAATCGTCTTTCAGTCCTTTCATTTAATCCCCACCATGACGGCCCTGGAAAATGTGGCCTTGCCATTGGAATTTGCCGGTGTCAGTGACGCTTTCACCGAGGCAGAGGCTGCATTGTCCCAGGTCGGATTGGATCACCGTTTCAGCCACTACCCATCCCAGCTATCTGGCGGGGAACAGCAAAGGGTGGCCCTCGCCCGGGCGGTTGTCCGTCGGCCTGGTTTACTGCTGGCGGACGAGCCCACTGGCAACCTTGACGGGGCCACCGGTGCGGCGATTGTTGAATTGATGTTTGAGTTGCATCAAATCACCAATAGCACATTAATTCTTATCACCCATGATTCCGCCTTGACCGAGCGTTGTGACCGTATCGTACATATGGGCGATGGTCGTTTAAAAGAGCCCGCTAAAATTATTGAAGCGGGAACTTCTGCTTAAGATGCCCCGACGTCTCGCCTTCGCAGTTGCCCGACGGGAGTTACGCGGCGGAATTCGGGGATTTAGAATATTTTTACTTTGTGTAGTCCTCGGCGTATCGGCAATTGCCGGAGTGGGCTCGCTCTCTGACGCCTTAGTAGACGGACTTCGTCGGGATGGGCGTAAACTGATCGGCGGAGATGTGGAGCTTCGCCTGTCTCTCCAACCAGCTAATACCGCGCAGATTGCCCATCTGAAGGCTGCGGGGCAGGTCAGCCAAGTGATTGAAATGCGCTCCATGGCCCGCCGACCCGACGGTGCCCGGCGTGGCCTAGTGGAGTTGAAGGGTGTGGATGAGTTTTATCCCCTGCACGGCCGCATGCGGTTGGAAGCAGACCTTGATTTGGTCCGCGCCCTGAAAATAAGAGATGGTTTGCCCGGCGCAATTGCCGAGAAAGGGCTGTTACAAAGGCTAAAACTGAAGGTCGGTGATCCTATCCGGGTGGGAGATGCCA
>CAJWZI010000395.1 GCA_913049615.1 uncultured Alphaproteobacteria bacterium
ATGCTAATTAGACGTCGAGCGGCTATGGCGAAGTTTTCCCGGTTGGAAGTTTCGCCGATCGTCCCCAAGTCAGGTTTCTTAAGTAGTGGCGTCAAGCCAAATCTTGCGCCGCCATTTGGGAATAGGGACGACCTGCCGCCCTTTAACAAACCTCGCTACGTTGCTTTTAGTTAGATTAACGTCATTACTAATACTATCGAAACATTGGTAAATTGGGGCGCCAAGGAAGTGTTTGGGGTTTATTGCAGTGAAAAAGACCAAATTAATCATCAGGAATAATTGGCGGTAAAGGTCCGCCATGGCATCATTGGGCCAGAAAATCATGGGAAGGTAGGCGCTATGAAAGCCGTCGAAGCCATCGTCGAAATTCTAAAACGGGAGGGGGTTGAATGCGTCATTGGCTATCCCGTTAACCACGTACTTGAGTTTGCGGCGCGTTGGGATATCCGCCCCATAATCGTCCGCCAGGAACGGATTGGCCTGCACATGGCGGATGCCCTTTCACGATTGAGTTCAGGCAAAAAGGTAGGCGTATTTGCCATGCAACATGGCCCCGGTGCGGAAAATGCCTATGGTGGCGTAGCGCAGGCCTTTGGCGAGGGGGTGCCTGTGCTGGTTCTGCCTATGGGATACGCCCGTCGTTTGGCCCATGTGCGGCCAAACTTCAATTCCACAGACTCCATGGCCCATGTGGCGAAGACCACCGAGCCGGTGACTTCCGCGAATGAGGTGCCCAATATCATGCGCCGGGCCTTTACCCAGTTGCGTAATGGCCGGGGTGGTCCCTGTGTTGTGGAAATCCCTACGGACGTGTTTGAGGAAGAAATGACGGTCGAACTGGATTACACGCCCGTCTCCGGTACCCGGTATGGGCCAGATCCCGACGCTGTTGCAATGGCGGCGGATATACTGGTTACCGCCAAACGCCCGGTGGTTTGGGCCGGGCAGGGTGTTCATTACGCGAAGGCCTGGCCACAGCTACAGCGCCTGGCGGAATTGTTGGCGGTTCCTGTTGCCACATCGTTGGGCGGCAAAAGTGCTTTTCCGGAGGATCATCCGCTCTCGCTCGGTGCCGGCGGCTTGGCCAGCCCAAAATCCGTTCACCACTTTTTGCACGCGGCCGACGTGATTTTTGGTATCGGCTGTAGTTTCACTGAATCCAGTTTTGCTATTGCAATGCCCACGGGTAAACGGTTCATCCATGCCACGTTGGATCCACTGGATTTGAACAAGGATGTGGCGGCGGAAGTATGTCTGCTGGGCGATGCAGTGTTGACTTTAGATAGCCTGATTGTCGCAGTTAAAGAACGTCTGGATAGCCCAAGAGACCATAAACCTGTGGCGTCAGAAATTGCTTCAATTCGCGAGGATTGGCTGTCGCAATGGATGCCGAAATTGACTTCCGACCAAAGCCCTCTTTCTCCCTATCGGGTATTGTGGGATTTGCAGAACACGGTGGACAAGGATAACACCATCATTACACATGATGCCGGTTCGCCTCGTGACCAGATTACTCCGTTCTGGCGGGCAACCAAACCCCTCAGCTATATAGGCTGGGGCAAAACGACCCAATTGGGATATGGTCTGGGATTGGCCATGGGGGCTAAGTTGGCTCGGCCGGAAGCTTTATGTATCAACGTTTGGGGCGATGCGGCTATTGGCTTCACAGGCATGGATTTCGAAACAGCCGTTCGCGAACGAATTCCGATTTTGTCGATCCTACTTAACAATTTCTCCATGGCTATTGAGTTGAAGATCATGGCCGTCTCAACCGAGAAATACCGGGCCACGGATATCTCCGGCAACTATGCGGACATGGCTAAGGCCTTCGGCGCTTACGGCGAACGGGTAACGGAGGTGGCTGAGATCATTCCCGCCATCAAGCGGGGCATTGAGCAGACAGAGGCTGGGATGCCGGCCTTGCTGGAATTCATCACTGACAAGGAAGTCGAGATTTCTCGCTTCTGAAGGAAAGGAAATTGCCATGACCGCGCGCCCCATGACCGTCTCTGCTATTCAGATTACTTCCGACGATGGTGCGAAGGCCGCTACGGTGGAAAAAATGCTGGACTTTCTGGATGTTGCTGGTCGACGTGGCTCGGAACTGGTGGTGCTGCCTGAGGTCTGGACTGGTTTAGGTTTTTCCACTGAGGAAGCCTATGTCGAGCTGGCGGAGCCAATACCCGGCCCCACCACCGATTTGCTGGCAGATAAGGCTAAGCAACACGGGATGTACATCGTTGGTTCCATGTACGAACAGGATGGAAATCAATATTACAACTCATCGCCACTGATAGGCCCCGATGGCGCCATTGTTGGCAAGTATTGGAAGACGCATCTGTTTGATGCACCCGATCGGCTGGACATAAAGGGCGGCATTCGCGAATCCGACCATGTGGAGGCCGGGACCGAATTACCTGTTTTCGATACCGATCCAGCAAGGGTGGGTGTGTCGGTCTGTTCCGATCTACGTTTTCCGGAGGTGTACCGGGAGCTGGCCTTGAAAGGGGCTGAAGTGATTGTCTGCGCCTCTGCCTTCCTTAGCCCCAGGTTTGACCACTGGGAATTTTTCCTGCGTGCACGGGCCACGGAAAATCAGTGCTGGGTGGTTGCTTCGGGTCAATATGGCATGGAACCACGATCGGGCATTGCATTTGTCGGTCGCTCCATGATCATTGATCCTTGGGGGACTGTGGTCGCCACAGCCTCTGATGACGAGGGTGTGATTACCACCGAGATCGATCTGAATTTCGCCGACGAGGTCAAGCGCCGCTATCCCCTGATGGATCAGCGCCGCCCGGATTTGTACAGTCATAT
>CAJWZI010000396.1 GCA_913049615.1 uncultured Alphaproteobacteria bacterium
CCAGCCGCTTTCGCCCCAGCTGACCATGCCAAAATTGGAAGAATAACCCCCCAATGCCATTCGTTTAATTTTCTGTAATTTCCCGTTGCATCTGGCTCCTTGCCGCTAAGATAAGTGCAGGCTAGATTAGCCAACTTCTTTCGCATGCTGGGCCTATTGGAGGCGCGGCGCTAAGGTGTGGAGTGTGCCCGCGTGGCGGATATTTTCCAAGAAGTTGATGAGGACGTCAGGCGTGATAAGGCCAAGGTGCTTTGGCGCAAGTATGGTGTCTACGTCATTATCGTTATTGTGGGGATTGTAGCGGGGACTGGCGGCCGAGTTCTCTGGCGGGAATACAATGCGGCGCAACAAACAGAGGAATCTGGTCGCTACGTCTTCGCTAAACAACTGCTGGACAAGGGCAATGCGGCCGGGGCGTTGTCGTCCTTTCAATCTCTCGCGGCCGAGGCCAATACTGGTTATGGCGTAATCGCTAAGTTCCAAGCAGTGGTGGCCCGAGCCAAGACAGGTGACAAGGCTGGTGCGGTTATCGCCTTGGATTTGATAGCCGCCGACGACGGCATCGACCCCATATTTCGTGGCCTTGCGAGCCTGCAGGCTGTTATGTTGCTGATTGATGACGGGGCCACCGAGGATTTGCGACGACGTATCTCGGAATTGGTGGTGGGGGAATCACCTTGGCGATATTCCGGATTGGAAATGCAGGCCGTCCTGAAGCATCGCGATGGAGATGTGAACGGCGCCCGCGCCGCATTTAAGGCCCTATCTGAAGATGCCGGCGCACCAGACAGCATGCGCAACCGCGCGGCTCAGATGCTAGCGGCCCTGGGAGGGGAGGGTTAAGCTGGTGCGGCCGATACACGGCCTAATACAGACACTTGCCTCCTGCGTAGCCGCCCTTTTTCTGTCGGCTTGCGAATTACCGGATTGGCTGGGCGAGAACCAGGAGCCGGCCTTGCCAGGCGAACGTATTTCCATCCTACAGTTAGATAAAGCTTTGGAGCCGGACGCCGCAATCGCGGATCTGAACGTGCGCCTACCCCGCCCTTTCCGCAATACGGATTGGCCCCAAGCGGCGGGTTTTGCTAATCACGCTATGCACCATCTAGAGGTGGGTGACGATCTACGCCGTGTCTGGAAAATCGATATTGGCGCCGGATCAGGCGGTGAAAATAAACTTTTGAGCCGGCCCGTAATTTCTGCTGGCCGAGTAATATCCATGGACGCCAAAGCGCGGGTGGCTGCCTTTGCGGCCGATGACGGCCGTCTGCTATGGGAACGGGAACTGACCCCAGAAGACGAGGAAGAGGGCGTTATAGGCGGAGGCGTCAGTGTCGATGGCGGCATTGTCTATGCCACGACGGGCTACGGTTTTGTCCACGCCCTTGGTTTAGAGGATGGCAGGGACATCTGGCGGCGACGTATCGGGACACCAATCCGGGGTGCCCCCACCTCCATCGGTGGGCGGGTCTTCGTGATCACTTATGATAATCAGCTTCACGCCCTTTCTGCCGTCGATGGCCGCACCCTATGGGGCCACTCGGGCATTCCCGAGGACACCGGCCTGATCGGCGCGCCCAGCGCCGCCGTTGGCGGCGGCTTGGTGGTGGTGCCCTATTCTTCAGGCCAGTTATTCGCCTTGCGTTTGGAGAATGGCCGCATGGTCTGGGCTGACCAGTTGATCCGCGCACGTCGCTTGGCACCCTTGTCCTCGTTGAGTGAAATCAGGGGCAGCCCGGTCATCGACCGTGATCTGGTCATAGCGATTAGTTTTTCGGGTCGCATCACCGCCATCGATCTACGCAGCGGGCGGCGCCTCTGGGACCGGGACATCGCGGGCCTCGAAACACCCTGGGTTGCCGGCGACTTCATATTTCTGGTAACGGCTCAGGCTGAAGTAGTCTGCCTAGCACGAAAAAGCGGCCGAATTCGCTGGGTGACACAATTGCCTCGATACGAAGATCAAGAAGAAAAAATTGATCCGATCCATTGGAGCGGCCCCGTATTGGTTTCGGATCGTCTAGTCTTGGTCTCCTCGGAAGGATACTCGGTTGCCATCTCGCCCTATTCCGGGCGTAGGCTGGGTCGTATGGAACTGCCAAAGGGGGCGCTGATACCGCCTGTGGTGGCGGACGGTTCAATCTATGTTTTAGCAGACGATGGCACCTTAATCGCCTTAAGGTGAGCCCTGATGTTCACGATTGCAATCGTCGGTCGACCAAATGTGGGCAAGTCTACCTTGTTCAACCGCTTGGTTGGCAAGCGACTAGCCCTAGTAGATGATCGCCCGGGCGTGACCCGAGACCGGCGCGAAGGCGTGGGACGCATTGCGCAATTGAGCTTTCGCCTGTTCGACACAGCCGGTTTGGAAGATGCCGCCGTTGGCAGTCTGGAAGGACGCATGCAACAGCAAACAGAACGGGCGCTGGACGAAGCAGATCTGGCATTGATGCTGATTGATGGTCGAGCCGGCGTCACGCCACTCGATCAGTATTTCGCCGGATGGTTGCGCCGGCGCAACGCATCAGTTCTTTTATTAGCTAACAAGTGCGAAGGCATGGCTGGCGGCGGCGGCCAGGCCGAAGCCTGGTCCCTGGGTCTAGGCGAGCCATTGGGTGTTTCCGCCGCCCATGGTGAAGGCATGGTTGCCTTGCACGATGCCATCCTCGCGGCGATGGAGAGTTATGCTGCCAACGGTGGGCAGACGGACGAAGTTGCTTCGAGCAAGTTGGATCCGGATAATTGGGAAGCTGACGTTGAAGACGAGGTGCAAACCCTACAGCTGGCGATTCTGGGGCGGCCAAATGCCGGCA
>CAJWZI010000397.1 GCA_913049615.1 uncultured Alphaproteobacteria bacterium
GTTCACAATTGGCAGCCGAAAGGGGCAGGGCACCGGACGGCAGGCCTTCTAGGTCCCGGGCAAAGATAGGGCCGCACCAGGATTGGTTTTGCAACCACGATACAAGCTTTCTTTGGTCATTCTCGTCTTCGGTATACAGGGAGCCGAAGGTGCCTGGGATTAACGTCAGTCGGTCCACATCAAATCCGGCTGCTGAAAATAGGTTCCTGAGGCCCATAGGTTTACCGTGTGTGGCCACATGTCCATGGTCGGACAGAGCGATGATCTGCAAATTTTCCCTGCCGCTAGTTTTCCGCCATGCCAGCAGGCGACCGAAGGCGGCGTCTGCATGGCGGATGGCTTCCGCCGCTTCCGCGCTTTCGATGCCGCGATAGTGGTAAGGTGTATCCGGGTCGGAGAACCAAAGGATGGTCACGGCAGGGTCACGCTCCGGCGCTACCGCATCCATATAGGCATCGACCACCCAGTCAATTTGGGCCTTGTTGGGCAGATCGGGATCTGGAATTGGGCCGACAGCGTCAACGATCGCCAGTCCTGCCTCGGGCGTAGTGGATTTATCTAGACCATGAAGGGAGATATTGAGATTGCCGAGCACCCGCGCTCGATGGTGGAGAATTCGATTGCCGCCAGGGGTGCCGCAACCGACGACTGCCAGTTCCAAACCGGCACTGTGCAGGATTTCACCCATGGTGGGCGCCGTCAGAATTCCATCAAGGACATCGTCCGCTGCACTCAGCGCGTCATAATCGGCGGTGTTGAGAAAACCCCCGGCGGCCGCTTCAATGAATTTGTTTGCTACCATACCGTGGCGACTGGGGTGGCAGCCGGTTACCAGACTTGATTGGTTGACCCTTGTTTCTGTCGGGAAAACAGCACGATTGTCGGTGCAATGTGCCCCCTGGCGGCAGAATTCCGTAAGGTTTGGCATGAGATCATCGTCCACCATGTCGGGACGAAGTCCATCGAAAGCAACGATTAGAAATCGAATATCTTTATTCATGAACGTAGTCATAACAAATTGCTCGGGTGACCGCCAAATGTCATGATTTGGGAACGGGCAATTACAGAATTCATGGAGGAAGTATCATGGCGCAATTAAACGGTTCGGAAATTCTGGCTAAGGCCCTGAAGCGGGAAGGAGTGGACGAGTTATTCTTCCTAATGGGCGGTCCCATGCTAGCAGCGGAGTCGGCTAGCATCAAAGAGGGCATCCGATGCATTGATGTGCGCCACGAACAGGCCGCCGCCATGATGGCCCAGGCTTATAGCCGCCTGCAGCAGCGTCCCGGCGTTTGCATGGCGGCGTCGGGTCCGGCCACCATAAATCTATCGACAGGGCTTGCTAATGCACTGATCGACTGCTGTCCGGTGGTGGCTCTGGGTGGGGCCAGTCCCATCCTGGGCAATGGAAAGCAGGTATTCCAGGAAATTGACCAGATGGAAATCATGTCCGGCTGTGTGAAATATGCCGCTCGGGTGCATGACGCCCATCGCATACCAGAATTGTTGAATACGGCAATGCAGCGGGCTATGTCGGGTAAACCGGGTCCCGTTTATTTGGATTTGCCCGGGGATGTACTTTACCAGATGGTGGATGAGGATAAGGTCAATTGGGCACTGTCCGGTCGAAGCATATTGGGTTCGCGTCCGCCTGCTAACGAGGACCAAATCGAGACACTCGTGCAAGCCCTTAGCAAGGCTGAACGCCCCGTAATATTGTCCGGTAGCGGCATTATTTGGTCCCAGGCCTGGGAAGAACTGCATGCCTTGGTCGACGCCACGGGCATTCCTTTTTACACTACACCCCAAGGTCGTGGCGTAGTCCCCGAGGATCATGAATGTTGTTTTCCCGCCGCGCGGTCAACCGCATTTCGAGATGCGGACTTGATTGTCGTCCTCGGTACGCGGCTGAATTATATTGTGGCCCATTTGGCGGCACCACGATTTTCAGCGGATGCCACGATAGCCCGCATTGATATCGATGTTGACGAGATTGCCGAGAGCCCGCGCAAGTTAGACATTCCTATTGTCGCGGACGCAAAAACTGCCCTGGGGCAGTTGAATAAGGCGATCGAGGGCCGGATTGATCCGTCTCAATATGAACAATGGCGCAACAGTCTAGCTGAAAAAGAAGCCTCCAAGCGGTCCGCTCCAGGCAGCAACAGCCTGTCCGATGCTGTGCCGATCCATCCCTTGCGTCTGTGTGAAGAGGTAAAGAATTTTATGAACCGGGATGCGGTCCTGGTCGTCGACGGACAAGAAATTCTAAACTATGGACGTCAGTCCATGCCTACCTATGCACCGGGCCATCGCCTGAACTCAGGCCCCTTTGGCACCATGGGCGTGGGCCTGCCGTTTGGTCTGGGTGCCAAAGTTGCCAAGCCTGATACACAAGTGATCGTGGTGCATGGCGACGGCTCCTTTGGTCTTAACAGCATGGAACTGGATACGGCTGTTCGCCACAATATCCCCTTACTGGTGGTAATCAGTCTGAACGGCGGTTGGACAGCTGACCCGGACAAGGACAAACCAGGCCGGGAGTTGGGCTACACAAGATACGACCAGATGGCCGAGGCCTTGGGTTGCTACAGTGAATACGTTGAGGAACCGGGTGAAATTCAGTCTGCTCTGGTCCGTGCCCAAGCCAAGGTAGATGAAGGGATGGTTGCCGTGGTCAACGTCAAAACCGACCCGGCGGCACGGGCGACGACACAACGGTTCGCGACCTATTCGACCTAAAACCCGGCCTCTGGATCTTTCAGGTATTCCTCCTCTGCTGGTGTATTTGTCCGACCCAATGCCTTGTTGCGG
>CAJWZI010000398.1 GCA_913049615.1 uncultured Alphaproteobacteria bacterium
CGGCGGAGAGAATGGTCCGGCGAAAGTCGCAGTAGAGGCAGCAATTGCCGCTGGCAAAGATGTGGTTACTGCGAACAAGGCTTTGATTGCCCATCACGGAACGGCCTTAGCGATAGAGGCGGAACGGCGAGGAGTAACCCTGAATTTCGAGGCGGCCATAGCTGGCGGGATTCCCATCGTCAAGGCCATTCGGGAAGGATTGGCCGGCAACAATTTTACCCGTGTCTACGGAATTTTGAACGGCACTTGTAACTATATTCTATCCGCCATGCGTGATAGCAGCCGGGACTTTGCTGATGTTTTGAATGAGGCTCAGGAGCTGGGATACGCTGAGGCGGATCCTGCTTTCGATGTGGACGGTGTGGATGCGGCGCACAAACTGGCAATATTAACCAGCTTGGCCTTTGGGTGTCCGGTCAACCTCGAAGCGGTGCATATAGAAGGTATTCGCCAGGTATCCGCCATCGATATCGAGTTCGCCACGGAACTTGGTTACCACATAAAGCTGCTTGGCATCGCTCGTCTGACGGACCATGGTGTAGAACAGCGTGTACACCCTTGCATGGTGGCAAAGGAATCTGCCATTGCCAGTGTTGGTGGCGTCTTCAATGCGGTAGTGGCGGAAGGCGAATATATCGACAAAGTGGTGTTTGAAGGTCGCGGTGCGGGCGAGGGGCCGACGGCCTCTGCCGTTATGGGGGACGTGATCGACGTTGCCCGCGGGAACCGTTTGCCCACGTTCTCCATTGCTGCGGACAGCTTGCGGCCGATCCAATCTGCGACCATGGATCATCACGTCGGGCCCTATTATGTACGCTTGACGGTGATAGATCAGCCGGGCGTGATCGCAGACATTTCTGCGATTTTGCGGGATCTGAATATATCCATTGGCAGCATGTTGCAACGAGGCAGAGATCCTGGCGAGCCCGTGCCGGTGGTCCTTATCACTCATGAATGCAAGGAGAAGGCGCTGACCAAAGCCATGGAACAGATCAGCGCGCTGAAAGCAGTAGCGGAGAAGCCAAAGATAATCCGAATTGAGGCGCTATAGTTTCACAGCGTATCCGTTACAGTAATTAGTTTAAAGAATCATCATCTGTTGAATTGCTAGGGGCGTATGATGGCCGAAAAAACCACAATGGACCGTAACCTTACCATTGAAGCCGTGAGGGTGACGGAGGCAGCAGCTATTGCTGCCGCCGAGGTCATGGGCCGGGGTGACGAGAAATTGGCTGATCAGGCCGCTGTAGATGCTATGCGAAGGGCTCTCAATCGTTTGCAAATGGCCGGAACGGTGGTGATCGGCGAAGGAGAGCGCGATGAAGCGCCCATGTTGTTCATCGGCGAGGAAGTTGGCACCGGTGATGGCCCCAAGATTGATATCGCATTAGACCCTTTGGAAGGTACAACAATTACGGCTAAGGGCATGCCCAACGGTTTGGCGGTCCTTGCGTTGTCTGACGCTGGCGGTCTGTTGAACGCACCGGATGTCTATATGGACAAGATCGCTGCCGGGCCTGACGTGCCCACCGATGCTATCGACCTGGATAATACAGCTGCAGAAAATATTAATAATGTGGCAGAGGCTGTTGGCAAGGATCCAAACGACGTGGTGGCATGTATTCTGGATAGGCCACGTCATGCTGAAATGATTTCCGCCGTACGGGAGGCCGGCGCACGTATCGTGTTGATCGGCGATGGCGATGTAGCAGGGGTCATGGCTACGGCCATGCCCGAAACCAATATCGATATTTACATGGGAACCGGTGGAGCGCCCGAGGGAGTGCTGGCCGCCGCAGCCTTGCGCTGCATCGGTGGCAACATCCAAGGCCGACTTTTATTCCGGAATGATGACGAGCGGGGACGTGCCGCCAAGGTCGGCGTTGAAGATTTGAACCGTAAGTACGCCATCACTGATTTGGCTGAGGGTGACGTAATCTTCGCCGCCACGGGCGTTACCGACGGTAACATGCTGCGAGGGGTACGCCGCACAGGGAGCATGATTTTTACTGAATCGGTCGCCATGCGGGCCCGGACTGGCACCGTGCGTTGGATCCGCATGCAGCATCCCATCGGCAATTAGCGTTATGAGCCAAACGGTTATTTCGCCGGCCCAACAGGACGATGCGGCCGTTCTGGACGTTGTTAATTCTTTTACAGGCCGGATTTGGCGACAACGTCTGGCCGATGACCGGACAGCCGTTGCCCTATCCCAACGCCTGAGTATCCCGGATATCGTTGGCCGCGTTCTAGCCGGCCGGGGTGTGCATGTGGAGGAATGTGAAGATTTCCTGAATCCTACTTTAAGATCCAATTTGCCGGACCCTTCTTGTTTGCGTGACATGGACAATGCCGCCGATCGCCTAGCCGATGCCATAATTACTGGCGAACAGGTTGCAGTTTTTGGTGACTATGACGTGGATGGCGCAACCTCCTCCGCATTGTTGAAAAGGTATTTCCGCGCTATTGGCGCAAATTTAACTGTGTATATTCCCGATCGGCGAAAGGAAGGATACGGTCCCAATGCACCCGCTTTGCTAGCCCTTCGCGAGCAAGGTGTCGCGGTAGTCGTGACGGTCGACTGCGGTATTGCCGCGTTTGAGCCGTTACAGATCGCGGCCGAAGCTGGCCTGGATATGATTGTTGTGGATCACCATCAGGCGGAGCCACGCTTGCCCACGGCTTGTGCAGTGGTGAACCCTAACCGTTTGGATGATGACAGTGGTCTAGGCCAGTTGGCTGCGGTTGGCGTCACTTTTCTGTTGGTGGTCGCAGTGAACCGGACCTTACGGCAAAGAAGTTGGTTTG
>CAJWZI010000399.1 GCA_913049615.1 uncultured Alphaproteobacteria bacterium
GCGGACTTGTCCGAGCAAGGTCATGAGATTCGGTGGTGGCGGCGAGATGCCGCGGCGCTTGACGCAATCAAGAACAATGGTGCTATCCGGCTGATAGATTCGGCAGGAATTCGGTCCGTACCGTTGCATCTTGTGACGACAGATGTCGGTGAGGCTGTGGCCGGTGCACAAATGGTGCTGTCACCCTTACCCGCTACGGCACAAGAGGCCGTCGCCTGCATCATTGCACCGTACCTTTGCGACGGGCAAGTGGTGGCAATTCCGCCAGGAACCCTTGGAGCTGTGGCCATGAGCCGGATCATCCGCCGCGCGGGAAATCAAGCTGATTTGGCTTTTGTAGAATCTGGAACTTTGCCCTATTTGGCGCGCCTGCGGGAAAATGATCTAGTAGCAATTTCCGCTCGCGCCACGCGACTCCCCAGTGGCGTTTATCCGGCACGTCTGTCCGAACACGGCCTAGCTGTGTCGGGAAGCGTATTTCCAGCTATTGAACCCCTGGTCGACGTACTTGATGCCGTCCTGATGAATGCGGGACCCATTATTCACCCGCCGTTAATCTTGATGAATGCTGGGCCGATGCAGCATTTCGACACGTGGGACATACATAATGAAGGAACCCAGCCGTCGATCCGCGCGGTCACTGATGCTCTGGACCAAGAGCGTATTGCAATACGAAAAGCTGTCGACTATGGCCCGCCGCATTTTCCTTTGGCAGATCATTACGATGATACCCGGCCCGAGTGGATGTATGGCAATGCCGCGCACGAACGTCTTACCAATTCCGGTGATTGGCGGGAGCAAATCGATTTGACAAATCATCGGTATATGCAGGAGGACGTGGCCCTGGGATTGGCTCTGCTTGTTTCCATTGGCGAATGGATCGGCTCGCCATGTCCTGTAGCAAAGGGCCTTTTAGCCATGGGGTCCGCTATATGTGGGGAGGATTTTCGCCAGGGTCCTCGGACCTGGGAGGCTCTAGGCCTTGCCGAACTGGGCCGGGCGGACTTGAAGACCTTCTTGCGCGAAGGTGAGGTTGCGTGAAGGCAGAAAATATAAGACATGTAGCGGCAATTGGCGCCGGTCGAATGGGGCGAGGGATTGCCCATGTGTTTGCCTTTGCCGGATATCACGTAACCTTGGCCGACCTAAAACCACGCAGTGATGAGGAGCATTTAGAAATTTTGGCAGCGGCCCGAGAGGAGATTGCCCAGAACCTTACTGCGTTGGCTGAATTTGGCGCTTTTGATGGCGCGTTAATAGCCAGCATGATGGACCGAATTCGCTTCACGTCAAATTTGGAAGACTTGTCCGATGTCGATCTGGTTTTTGAGGGTGTGACCGAAACTATTGAGGTAAAGAAACAGGTCTTTCAATTGCTATCGTGCGCCGTGGGGCGCAAGGCGATTGTCGCCTCAACCACTTCGACCTTGCCTGTAGATAAGCTTGCGCAATTTGTCACTGGACCGGAACGGTTTCTTAATGCCCATTGGTTGAACCCGGCCTATTTGATTCCCCTTGTCGAGATCAGTCCAGGAAGTGTGACGGACGACGATATCGTGAAATCAGTTATTACGATATTGGAGCGGGCGGGCAAGGTCCCAGTGGTTTGTGCGCCGACCCCCGGTTATATCATTCCTCGAATTCAAGCTGTAGCCATGAACGAAGCGGCCCGTATGGTGGAGGAAGGGGTTGCCAGCGCCGAAGATATCGACAGGGCGATCCGCACCGGTTTTGGCCCCCGCTATGCTACTATGGGTTTGTTAGAATTTATCGATGTGGGGGGAGGGGACATTCTCTACCACGCCTCGCGTTACCTGGCCGCTAACTTGGGTTCTGACCGTTACGCATCGCCCCAAAACGTCTTGGATAACATGGAACAGGCGCGTAATGGCCTGCGCGATGGTAAGGGGTTCTATGACTTCGCAGAGATGGATGTCGCTGCCTACCAGCGGGACCAATTGAGAAGATTTGTCGCACTGTTTCGCCATTTGGGTTTATTGCCATCTCCGGGCGGTAAAACTTGACTAGGCTGTAGCGTTTTTGGAAATAGGCTATGTTCGAGTCGATTGATCATATGCCAGGCACAAACAATCTTCGCGTAGTAGGTCGTGAAAAACATCTTGACGTTTGATTGCAGGCGGGCTGTGAAATTGGCAGACTGCTAACCCTAAGTTGTGCCTATCGAATTGCCGTACCGACAGCTTCCGAAAGACTAGAAAATCCGTCGCGGCGAAGGCGTGCTGTAACACCCTTTTGAATTGTTCTGATAAGGCCGGGCCCATGATAGATGAGGCCGGTATAAAGTTGGATCAGAGAGGCGCCGTTGCAAATTTTGGTATAGGCGGTGTCTGCACTGTCAATGCCGCCGACACCGATTAGAGGGATTTTACCTTCCGTGTGGCGGTAGACGGCCGCCAGTTGTTTTGTTGATAAACCAAACAAAGGGCTGCCGCTAAGGCCACCGGTTTCACGACGAAGTGGGCTTCGCAAGTTATCGCGCTGCCCGATGGTGGTGTTGGAGATGACAATTCCATCGACGGCCAGGGCCGTTAAACTTTCTGACAGTTGTGCCAGATTGGCATTATCAAAATCCGGAGCAATCTTGACAAATATAGGCCGTGGCCTGGGTAAGTCGTTGCGCACGCCGTCCAACAACTCCTTCAAAGCTTCGTGGGTTTGCAGGTCGCGCAGGCCCGGCGTGTTGGGGGATGAGACATTGATGACAATATAGTCCGCCAAAGGGCCAAGGGCGGCCGCGCCAGCGGCGTAATCCGCTATCTGGTCTTCGCTATCCTTATTGGCACCTA
>CAJWZI010000400.1 GCA_913049615.1 uncultured Alphaproteobacteria bacterium
CTGGACAACCCATCCCACCCGAATCCGCCGATGCGCCGGTCGAACCGGCTCCTGCCGCCCTGTCTGCAGAAGTCGCCGAGGAGGTCCGGCCAGAACCTACTGTCGTTAGCCCAGCAGAAACGATCGACAAAATGCCCGTTGAAGAAGCGGTCTTGGTGACGCCACTTGAAGCAGAGGAGCCGCTGTCTCTACCATTGACATTTGGGCAACGCGTTCCGGCACCGAAACCACCCCAGGCGGAACCTGAACCTCTAGCACAAAGGGTGAAAGCGACGGCTGATGTCAGCGTCGAGGATAAACCTTTCATCGCACCTCCAGCTAGCCGGCCAGAAAAGGATCGCATGCACTTGCACCGGCCTGACGCCATGGCTGAGGCAGAGGCGGTCAATCCCACCGACCAGCCGTCGAAACGAAAACGCGGTGGATTCTCGTTATTCCGCCGTAAGGAGGCCTCGGAGAGGCAGGAGGCCACAAAGGTGACTGCAGCTACGCAATCAGGTCTTGATGCGCTCGCCCCGAAGAAAATCCACGAAAGCGTTCCGCCAGAATCCAATCTGGATACACGGCCCGATGCCATGCCATCTAATCCCGCTCCTGCTCCCACATCGGAATTGTCTGTGCCAGAGCCGGCGCAACCTCTGTCGCCGTCTGAGACGGAAGAAGATTTGCTTGAAATTCCGTCGTTTTTGCGCCGGCAGGCCAACTGAGGCTGGATGCGTTCAATCGTTCGGTGCCTGCCGGTTGTCTACAGAAAGCAAACCGAGTTAGCACCAAAACGACCCGTAATAAAACGTAACAACCTTTGATTTGAGCACATTTGCAAGTATTGCTAATAAATTCTTCCAAGATGCTAATTTGCAAGGGTGATCCCGTCTCAAATTCTTTGAGAAACGGCATAGTAGGGTGCAAAATTGAATGCGGATTGAAGACGTGAGTGCCAAGCAGCATACGCTGAAAAATACCATTAATTGTTCAGGCGTTGGTTTGCATAGTGGAGTCAAGGTGTCAATGTGCCTGCGCCCGGCCTCGGCAGATACGGGTGTTGTCTTTCATCGGACGGACCTGAAGGCGGTTGCCACGACAGCTGACGATAATCCGCAACATTTTGAAGCAGATATTCCTGCCCGCTGGGATACGGTCAGCGACACTGTCATGTCTACCACTATTGAAAACGACGCTGGAATCAAGATTGCCACAATCGAACATCTGATGGCGGCGTTGGCGGGTTGTGGCGTCGATAATGTGCGTGTTGAACTGGACGGACCCGAAGTACCCGTCATGGATGGTTCATCAGCTCCCTTTGTATTTCTGATTGAATGTGCCGGATTGCAGGCACAACAGGTATGCCGTCGGACTATTCGTGTTTTGCGGCGCGTGGAAATCGATGATGGCCACCGCCGCGCGGCCCTGGTGCCTTCTGATGGATTTTCTGTCTCTCTGGAGATTGATTTCGACAGCCCTGTCATATCGCGCCAAAGCGGGTTTTTTGATCTGCATAACGGCGGTTTCAAGAGGGAAATTTGTCGGGCGCGGACCTTCGGGTTTGTAGAGGATGTCAGCCGGCTAAAGGATCTGGGCCTCGGCCAAGGCGGATCTCTGGATAATGTCGTAGTGGTGGGTCTAGATGATGAGATTATGAATGATGGCGGCCTGCGCTATGGCGATGAATTTGTCCGTCATAAGGCACTGGATTGCTTCGGCGACTTGTATTTGGCTGGCGGGCCTTTGCTTGCCCATTTCGCTGGAGAACGGACAGGCCACACCAGTAATAATCAATTGCTGCGCAAATTATTTTCCGACCCCGAGAATTGGGAATATTGCCACGCTCAGGCGAAGCCATCTAATGGTCCCGTAAAAGTGTGGAGCAGCCCATTGTCGGCCGTTTCCCTGGCTGTCGCGCAAACCGCCTGATTCGCTGCAAAACATGCCCTTAAGCAAATCGGCGCCTCGCGCCTTATCCCATGATCGCCGTCTGGAACTGAAAGCCTACGAGCGGGAGGATGGGTTATGGGATATTGAGGGTCATATTACCGACCACAAGTTAGAAGATTATGACATGCTGGATAGTGTCCGTACGGCGGACGAGCCCGTGCATGATATGTGGCTGCGCTTGACCATTAATACGAAGTTTGTGGTGAGGGCGGTGGAGGCGGTGATGGATGCCGGCGCGCACACACCGTGCCCCCACGTAACTCCTAACTATGATCGGCTGGTGGGACTAAAGATGGGACGCGGCTGGAACCGGGCGATCCGGGAAAGCCTGGGCGGTGTCAGCGGTTGCACACATTTGAACGAAATGCTGGCACAAATGGCCACTACTGCCCTGCAATCGCTGTTCGAGGCGGAGGGCAATGTTGCCGAACGGCCCGGTGGCAGCCGTTACTTAAGCCCGGGCCTGCACAACTCCTGCCACGCTTATTCCCTGAGCAGCCCTTACATCCGAGACCATTTCCCGGACTATTATAAGACAGACTGAGCATCAGGCGGCGGAACCATCCGTTGGCAGAACTTACAGTTGCTGTGGCGATAATGTGCCCGCAAGCATAATGATCCTTGATGCCATTGCGCTCTCCGGAAAGTGCTTTTTATTGGTTTTATCTTAATCATAGCTTGGGCTTGGCTTTCGTCTATGGCTGCCATGGAGGGGGTGTCCAGGTCACTATTGCCGTGTATCCAGTCAATGTTGGTGCTCATGTTTATTATGCGTGTTGTGGTGGTGGCAGCGATGTTGCTGCCTGTGACAATTCCCAGCGTGTTAATGGCCCGTTGGATGGTCAGTGATGGAATAAATTATACTGATGGAC
>CAJWZI010000401.1 GCA_913049615.1 uncultured Alphaproteobacteria bacterium
CAGGTGCAAGGGAATTGGGGCGGTAGCGTTTGTAGGCATTGATTGTGGGCGCTGCTAGAATACTGCCAGCACGGGCATGGACTAAAAGACCAGCCAAGAACTGTTGGCCCAGGGTAGAGATGATTTCTTCGTTGGAGTCCGATACGAAGAGATTTTCACCACTAGCCAGATCAATCAATGATTGGTGCAAATGCCACCCGCTAGCAAAGAGATTCGGAAGTTGTGGTAGGCACATAAAACTGGCATGCAAACCATTGCGTCGGGCCACTTGTTTCACGGCGCTGCGAAACAAAATCATGGTATCAGCAGCAGCTAAACCATCCAAGGGTTGGAAGGTGAATTCGCACTGGCTGGGGCCAAACTCCACTTCTACAGAGCGTAATGGTAGGCCCAATTGCACAACAGCCCGGCGCAAGAATTCAACAGCCGGCTCCAACTCATCAAACCGGTTTTCCGTCAAATAGTTAAAACCGTGCGCTAAAATAGCCACCTCAGGTGGTTGGGGTGGCTGCGTTGCGTCCGCCGCACCCAATTTCGGATCGAGCAGCTTGAATAGGTGAAACTCAACTTCAAGACCAGCGCGATAATCAAAACCAACGCAGTGAAGCTGATCCAAGGCATTCCGCATGAGAGCACGAGTGGCAAAGGGTACGGGCCGTCCATCTTGGAAGTAAATGTCGCACAACATCCAGGCCGTGCCCGGTGCCCAGGGCAATTCGCGAAATGTAGTCGGGTCGGCAACCATGACGAAATCGCCGGCTCCGGTCATGTCATCCAGTCCGAAGCCGCCACCTTTCGTGAAAACAGGATAGACGGTGTTGTGCGCCGTATCCTTGGCCAACAATGTCGTGACTATATTAACGCCGTTTTGTAACGCCTGTTCAGCCGCGTCTATGGTCAGCGCCTTGCCGCGCAACAAGCCATGTTGATCTGGAAAGGAAAAGCGCACGATTTCGATATCGCTGCCGCGCAAGCGTCGCTCCACTTCGCGCGCGGCGATTTGTTGTTCTTCATCCCATAGACCGTGTTGGGCAACAAAATGACTCCGCCCCACGCCCGGATCACTCATGCAGCAGGTTCCTCGCGCCAAGGGGATCTGGCCCATGAAGATGCCCGCCGACGCTCTTGATCATGCCCTTGCCATTCTTCCCGCCATCGGTCTCTCGCAACCACTGTATCTATTGCCACCAGACCTTCGACATGTCCATCGTCTTCCGGCCGGCAGGGGGCCGGTTGCCCCTGTTCCACAACCTCAATGGCCCTTTGCAACATTTTCCGGTTGGCGATGATCGCCTTGTCGGTTGTGCCCAGATGTTCCTTGGTGCGATCCTGAATAGAGCCGGGGCTTTCCACCGCCCATTGGTCGTGAATGTTGATGTCCCACCCCATGCCTGTATAGCTTAAGCGGCGTTGCTCTTCGGGATCATAGCCCCATTCGTTGCCTTTATGCTTGACGGAGCGATAATCAGGCAGGGTACAGGACGCCAAGCGTTGTTCCCTCATCTTTTCCTGATCCACTAAATTCCGAAAGTCGGAGAACATGGCGTACCAGTAACTATTCTCATCATCCACGGGTACAAGCCATTGAGTTATGATCATGTCATTACTCATGGGGATTACGAATACATTCGGAAAGACCAGATTGGTGACGCGGATATGGCTACTTCCATCATCCAGATCCCGCAATGCAAAGAGGCGCAGGCCATAGGCTGTTTCCTCCACCTCAATGCGCGGCACCGGATGTTTACGCAGAACCTGAGTTACCGGCACACCTGTATTCGCCGCAGTGGCGCCGAACTGTTGGCCATAAACTTCCTCGTCCGTGTCCTCGAATACACGATGCAGAAAGGAAGCGTGAGCCGGGTCGATCCCGGCCTCAAGGGCCTGCAGCCAATTGCATTCCAACAAGCCCTTGAATGCGAAGCTATGGGAGTCTGGCGCAGAAAAACAATCCATATTTCCCAACGGTGGCGGATCGCCCACGCCCAAATAGGCTAAGATGACACCGTTGACATCACAGCAAGGATAACTGGGCTGGCGCACCTTGCGATGGAATGTACTGCCCACGGGCTCCGCCGGTTGCTCCAAACAGGCGCCGTCCACATCGAACAGCCAGCCATGGAAGGGACAACGAATACCACCGTCTTCAAGGCGCCCAAATCGTAGATCCGCGCCCCGGTGACAGCAGTGACGATCAATCAGGCCGAAACGCCCAGCCTCGTCCCGAAACAATACCAGATCCTCACCCAGTATCCGTACGGCTTTCACCGGTCGGGGTCCCACAAGCTCCTGGGTCAACGCAACCGGCTGCCAGTAATTCCGCAGCAATACGCCACAGGGCGTCCCAGGTTCTACCCGCGTCAATCTTTCATTCATTTCGGTGCTTAGCATAATTGTCGAACAACTCCCCATTCTGGCCCGACAGATAATTTTGGCAAGTTTAGCGGTGAATGTGGGCCGACGCCAACTAACGTGCCAAGATGATCCCAATTTTCGGATAGATAGCGGCCGTTGGCACTACCGGCAGTCGCACATGTTGGGCCTTCCAACTCCATGCGTTGCAGTAGACAGTCCCGTTCCATGATGGCCGTTATGACGCGATCGGCAGTGCTCTTACTCCTGGTACAAATGGGTATAGGCCGCCGCGGCAACGCTGGTGTAGGTGAAAGGAGGCGGCACGGCCGCAACCGTGGCACAGTTGCTAAGTGCAAGTTCCATAACCATCACAAACAACCTTCAAGCTAACCCAGACGACGAATTACCAGCCAAGACTGAGAAGGTATTCCTACGAAGCTCTCG
>CAJWZI010000402.1 GCA_913049615.1 uncultured Alphaproteobacteria bacterium
GAAGAACTGGCCGCATTCAAAGAATTGCGTGCCGAGATAGGCATGGGCCTAGGTGTTGTAGATATTAAACGCACGGATATTGAAAGCGCCGATGCCATTGCAAAAAAATTGGAACATGCCGCCAGCATATTAGGTGACGGCCGGATAAAATACATTCACCCCGACTGTGGCCTTTGGATGCTGCCGCGCAACGTCGCGGATGGCAAGATCCGCGCCCTGGTGGCCGGCCGGGATTTATTTGAGGGTTAGGAAATGACGGAACTGATAGATTGGTTGGCGCAAAGGGTGGAGGTGGCGCTGGAGCCGGACCTTCCCATTTGCGATCCCCATCATCATTTGTGGGATCATCGGCCTACCTATGTTTATCGGTACTTACTGGACGATTTTCTATCCGATATCGGCGGCGGGCATAACATCGTCAGCACTGTATTTCTGGAATGCGAGGCCTTCTACCGCGCAAGTGGAGCCGAGGCTATGAAGCCGGTAGGAGAGGTCGAATTCGTCAACGGTATGGCGGCCATGAGTGCCTCGGGTCTATATGGCCCTACACAGGCTGCTGCCGCTATCGTGGGATTTGCGGACCTGCGTCTGGGCGCGGTGGTAGATGAAGTCCTGCAAGCGCAATTGGCTGCGGGCGGAGGGCGGTTTCGCGGCATCCGCCATTCATCGGCCCATGATCCGGATCCGGGCATCGTCGGTGCCGAAAATACGAACCCCAACGGCAATGTGTTTTCTGACAAATTATTTCGCGAAGGGTTTGCACAACTGGAGCCGTTGAACCTGAGTTTCGATTCCTGGCTTTATCATCCACAAATTCCACAGTTGGCCGATTTGGCCAATTCTTTTCCGGATACGGCCATTGTCCTGGATCATGTTGGCGGGCCCCTGGGGATCGGACCGTACGCTGGTCAGCGAGAAAAAAATTTTGAGACGTGGGCACAAAATATGGATGCCCTAGCCAAATGTCCCAATGTCAACGTAAAGCTTGGAGGCTTGGCTATGAAGCTAACGGGCTTTGGTTATCACAAACTGCCAGATCCGCCGTCGTCGGAGACTTTGGCCCAAGACTGGAAACCCTATCTGATACATTGTATTGAGGCCTTTGGGCCAGAACGCTGCATGTTCGAAAGTAATTTTCCTGTAGACAAGGCGTCCTGTGCCTATACCTCCCTTTGGAATGCATTCAAACTAGTGACTAGGGACTTTAGCCCATCGGACAAGGCGCATTTGTTCCATGACACGGCGGCACGATTTTACCGAATTGAGGCAAACTAGTATGATAGATCTTTACACAACTTCGACGCCGAACGGGCACAAGGTATCCGTGACCTTGGAAGAGCTTGAGTTGCCCTACGAGGTCCATCCTATCAATCTATCCGAGGGTGATCAGAAGACGCCAGAGTTCTTGGCCATGAACCCCAATGGCCGCATCCCCGTGATCATTGACCGCGAGGCTGACAACTTCGTCGTATTCGAGAGCGGCGCGATTATGATCTATCTGGCGGAATTGACCGGGCGCCTGCTGCCTATGGATGTCAAGGCACGCAGCCGTGTCATCCAATGGCTGATGTTCCAGATGGGTGGTATCGGCCCCATGATGGGCCAGGCAAACGTTTTCTTTCGCTATTTCCCGGAAACCGTCCAGCCGGCCATCGACCGTTATCACAAGGAAACCCGTCGTCTTTTCGAGGTCTTGGAAAGTGGTCTGGAGGGTAGGAAATTCCTATGTGATGACTATTCCATCGCCGATATTGCCAATTGGTGCTGGGTGCGGACCCATAAATGGTCTGGCGTCGAGGTTGATGGACTGCCCAATTTACAGGCGTGGATGGAGCGCCTTGCCGACCGCAACGCCTGCCAAAAAGGCACCAAAATTCCTTTTCGTAAAAAAAAGTCGGAAGGTACTCAAGAAGAGATCGACAAAAAATTTGCCGAGAATGCTCTAAAGATGGTGACGCGATAACGGATACTTTGAAGTCTTGTAAAGTCTTTCGTCTTGGCGGGTTTAGGATCACCATAATTCCGGTCAGTTACCGCAACAAATTTTGTTCGGTTTAATCTCTAGCTATCTAGTGGCGGCAGCTCTCCCGGACTGGAGGCCTTCATGGCCACCTTGCTACGCAGGTTGAAGCGGGGGCTATCATCGAGGAAGGCATGCGGGTTCACCACCACGTTGCCGTCAGCCAAGTTGACCGCGCCCAAGGTTGGCGGTTCGTGACAGCCTTGCATGATCTTGGAGCCAAATTTATAGACGAACTGGTGCAGGGTGGAAAACTGACTAGTGATAGGAATACCACGCCAGCTACCATGCAACGGCCGGTGCAAATGGCCGAAGAACAAATGTTTTACTTTGCCAAAGATCATTTCAGCCAACTCAAGCCCGCCTTCTAGACGCAGAGGCGGGTGGTGCAGGAACAAATAGGTGTCTCGGCCGTTACACGCCTTCAATTGCGTTTGCAGCCAGTCGAGGCGCTGTCGACATAACAACCCCGTAACTTTGCCTTCGTCCAGCGTGTCCAGAACGATGAAATAATTATCCTCCACCGTGAAGGTGAATTGGACAAATCCATTGTTATCAACGCGCACTTCGGGAAATATTTTTCGGAAGGCTGATCTGCCATCATGATTTCCCAGGAGTAGGTAATAGGGTGCATTTAGCGAATTTACTATCTCGCGCAAGTATTGGTATTCGGGCACCGTTCCCCGGTTCACCAGGTCCCCCGTCATCACCACAAAAGCAATGTCGGCAAAATCCTGGTTGATACAATCTACTGC
>CAJWZI010000403.1 GCA_913049615.1 uncultured Alphaproteobacteria bacterium
CGTTCCATCCGCGAAAAACTTTGGCCCCTGGGTGGCGAGACCACTTTTGGCCACGAGCGCCAGTCAAATCCTTTTGTCTCCGACCACTTGTTCAGCTGACGGTTTCCAAATCTACGCTTCATGAAATGAAATAGGGGCAGCGGCTTTTGCCGCTGCCCCTGTATGGTGGTTGGGGTATGCGCGGCTGGCTCACATGCCCATTCCGCCCATTCCGCCCATTCCGCCCATTCCGCCCATTCCGTCCATTCCACCCATGCCACCCATATCAGGAGGCATGCCAGGGCCAGCGGCCTTCTTCTGGGGCTTTTCGGCAACCATAGCTTCTGTGGTGATCAGCAGGCCCGCAACGGAGGCAGCGTCCTGCAAGGCGGTGCGCACCACCTTAGTAGGATCAACGATGCCGTCCTTGACCAGGTCCACATACTTCTCGGTCTGGGCGTTGAAGCCCCAGTTTGTATTCTTGCTTTCCGATACCTTGGAAGCGACGACGGAGCCATCGACGCCTGCATTTTCCGCGATTTGCCGGATTGGTGCCTGAATAGCGCGGTGGACGATGTCGATGCCCGCCTGCTGGTCGGCGTTTCCGCCCTTTAGTTTGTTCAGGGCACGGCCAGCATAAACCAAAGCGGCACCGCCGCCGGGCACAATGCCCTCCTCGACCGCGGCTCGGGTGGAGGATAGAGCGTCGTCGACACGATCCTTGCGTTCCTTGACCTCGACTTCCGTAGCGCCTCCAACCTTGATTACCGCGACACCGCCAGCCAGTTTGGCCAGACGTTCTTGCAGCTTCTCCTTGTCGTATTCAGAGCTTGTTTCCTCTGCCTGCGCTCGGATCTGGTTACAGCGCCCGGTAATGTCTGCCTTCTTGCCAGCGCCATTGACGATGGTGGTCTCTTCCTTGGTCATGGAGACCCGCTTGGCGGTGCCTAGCATATCCAGGGTGACGTTCTCCAGCTTGATGCCCAGATCTTCAGAGATGACCTGGCCACCGGTCAAAATGGCGATATCTTCCAGCATGGCTTTACGGCGGTCACCAAAACCCGGGGCCTTGACGGCGGCAACCTTCAGGCCGCCGCGCAGCTTATTGACTACCAGTGTTGCCAGGGCCTCGCCCTCTATATCCTCGGCGATAATCAGTAAGGGTCGGCTAGACTGAACGACTGCTTCCAAGATGGGCAGCATGGCCTGCAACGACGTCAACTTGGTTTCATGCAGAAGGATGTAGGGGTTTTCCTGCTCGGAAACCATCTTTTCCGCGTTGGTGATGAAGTAAGGGGAGAGATAACCACGATCGAACTGCATACCTTCGACGACGTCCAATTCGGTATCCAGGCTTTGGGCTTCTTCTACCGTGATAACACCTTCATTACCTACCTTCTCCATGGCGGTGGCGATCATCTCACCGATCTCGTCCTCGCCATTGGCAGAAATGGCCCCGACCTGGGCGATTTCTTTGCGGTTGGAGACTTTCTTAGAACTCTTTTCTAAGGAAGCGACGACAGTGTTAACCGCCAAGTCTACGCCCCGCCGCAAATCCATCGGGTTCATACCGGCAGCTACGGACTTGGCTCCTTCGCGCACGATGGCCTGGGCCAAGAGGGTCGCGGTGGTGGTGCCATCACCGGCAGCGTCATTTGTTTTGGAGGCGACTTCGCGCACCATCTGGGCGCCCATGTTCTCGAACTTGTCCTTCAGTTCGATTTCCTTGGCAACCGTTACGCCATCCTTTGTCACCCGTGGTGCGCCGAATGATTTGTCCAGCAACACGTTGCGGCCCTTAGGCCCCAAGGTCACCTTGACCGCGTTGGCCAGGAGATCGACGCCCCGCAACATGCGGTCGCGGGCATCGGTATCAAATTTGATTTCTTTACCAGCCATTTCTTATAGGCTCCTATCTATCTGTTTATTTCGGAAAAAGGGTAAAGCGCGCGCCTTAGGCGGCCTTCTTGCCCTTCTTCGCCTTCTTGGCGGGCTTGTCTACAAGCACGGCCATGATGTCAGTTTCGTTCATAATTAGTAGTTCGACGCCGTCCAGGGTCACTTCCGTGCCGGACCATTTGCCGAACAACACCGTATCGCCGACGGCTACAGCGGGCGCTACGCGTTCGCCTTTTTCATCTCGCGCGCCGGGTCCGATGCCCATGACAAGACCCTGCATTGGTTTCTCTGTTGCCGTATCGGGAATAATAATGCCGCCGGCGGTTTTCACATCTTCATCAGCGCGCTTGATGAGCACGCGGTCGTTCAGCGGACGAAGTTTCATAGGTCCTCACAATCACTGTTGGTTTCAAAATATGGTTATCATTAGTGGCTATGCTTTGCCTTTTTTAGTCGTTCCAAGGCGCGTGTTAGCACTCTATAGAGTCGAGTGCCAGTGATTTAGGGGAGTAAGTGTCCCGGTTCAAGTATTTGTTTTAATAAAGGTTCGGTTAGGATTGACAGCCATTAACAAATCTAGGTTGTAAGTTATTGAATTTGTGTTGATTTTAGTGCTGCAGTCCGTTTTATCTCTGGGAATGAAAATATCGGGGAAAGTGTTTGGTTGCCTAGTAAAAGGGCCTTTTGATAGCCACATTGATGTTTTAAATTAGACAGCTTCTGGTTGCCCACGACGGAGACTACTGGGCGAATACTCGACCAACTTAGTCTATCGTAGACCTCGCATATGGTCCGAAAAATAACTGGCCCCCGCTTCCTACAGCTGATCAAGTTCCTCACCTTTTGGCAGGAACCCGGACACCTACTCCATTTCCCCCGTCTCGCCTCT